>JAUIBJ010000683.1 GCA_030428025.1 Alphaproteobacteria bacterium | reverse complement strand
TTCACCATCGAGGCGCGGCTGGAGACCGGCGCGGCGGAACGCGCCACCGCAGGTTCCAAGCGGCAGGCCGAACAGGCGGCGGCCAAGGCGCTGCTGGCGGCGGTCGAGGCGCGCTGAACGCGCCGCTCTCCGCGCCCTTGCGCGCGTGTCTCGCAATCGTTGCGTGATCTGGTCAGCCAGGGCGAAACCGGCTAAAGGATGCGCCTGCCCTGTCAGAAAGGCCTGCCCCATGACCACCCGCGCCGGATTCGTCGCCCTGATCGGAGAGCCCAATGCGGGCAAGTCCACGCTTCTGAATCGCATGGTGGGGGCGAAGGTGTCGATCGTCACCCATAAGGTGCAGACCACCCGCGCCCGCATCCGGGGCGTGGCGATGGAGGGCGAGGCACAGCTTGTCTTCGTCGATACGCCCGGGCTGTTCCAGCCGCGCCGGCGGCTCGACCGCGCCATGGTGGCCGCCGCCTGGGGCGGCGCGGCGGATGCCGATATCGTGGTGCTGCTGGTCGAGGCGCATCGCGGCATTACCGACGGGGTCGCGCGCATCCTCGACGGGCTGGGCGAGGTCACAAAGGGTCGCAGGGTGGCACTGGCAATCAACAAGATCGACCGGGTGAAATCCGAGGCGCTGCTGGGGCTGGCCCAAGACCTCAACGACCGGTTCCCCTTCGAAAAGACCTTCATGATCTCCGCCGAAAGGGGCCACGGGGTGGACGACCTGCGCCAGTGGCTTGCCCGGCAGGTGCCCGAGGGCCCGTGGCTTTATCCCGAGGACCAGATTGCCGATCTGCCGATGCGGATGATCGCCGCCGAGATCACGCGCGAGAAGCTGACCTTGCGGCTGCATCAGGAACTGCCCTACCAACTGACGGTGGAAACGGAAGCCTGGGAGGAGCGCAAGGACGGCTCGGCCCGGATCGACCAGGTGATCTATGTCACCCGCGACGGGCACAAGGGCATCGTGCTGGGCAAGAAAGGCGAAACGATCAAGGCCGTAAGCAAGGCCGCGCGGGAGGAACTGGAAGAGTTTCTCGGCCGCCGGGTGCATCTCTTCCTTCAAGTCAAGGTCCGGCCCGGCTGGCTCGACGAGGCGGAACGGTACTCGGAAATGGGACTGGATTTCAGGGATGGGAACGGGTGAGCGCGGCGGTATTGTCCTCCAGCGCCACGGGGCGGACCTGATGGCCCGGCTGACGGCGCAGTTCTGGGTGCAGGCCTACATGGCCCGTTTGCGGCTCAACGACATCCCCGCCTTCGTCACCGCCCATGGCGACGACACCGCCGGCGCCGTTCTGGTGAAGCTCAACACGCTCGACGGTCAGGCCCGCGCTTTCCAGCGCAGCTTCGACCTGATGAGCGGGGCGCGCGCCTGGGTGGTTTTGGCCGAGGGGGAAGAGCGCGTCGTCGACGAGGCCATTGCCCGACAGCGCGGTTTCGACCCTGACCTCTGGGTGATCGAGGTGGAGGACCGTGCCGGCCGCCATCTTCTGGATGAGCCCGGCCTGTCCGACTGAGGCGCCTCGTCTTCAACCCGGGATACCGCCAATGGCGCTCCGCATGGACCGATCGGGCCCTTTGTCGCATCTTCATCGAAAGATGGCGTGCCGGGAAAGGCCCGACCGCATTAACGCGTGTCAAGGCCCAACCTGCCCGAGGCTGCTATCGTGACGGTCGAGCGAAAGGGCTTTCTTCATCCTTCGCGTGGGGGAGTACAGCAGGAGGACAGCATGAAACAGCATATCTTCGTTGCGACGGACGGGTCGGAGACGGCGGGGCGGGCGGTGGACCTCGCCGCCGAACTGGCCGCGAAATTCGGCACGCCGCTGACCATCGGCCACGTGCTCCGCTTCGGGCGGTCATCGGAGGAGATGGCGCGCATGGCGGATGTTGAGCATATCGTCCGACATGTCTCGAAGACGTCGAACACGGATTTCCAGATCATGACCGGCACTACCGGCGATCTCTTCGCCGATACAAGGCCGTCGGGTGACGTAGTCCGTATCGTCACGCTGATCGGCGAGGAAATCCTGCGCCGCTCTGCGGACAGGGCGAAGGAACTCGGCGTCGAGACCGTGACGACCGGTAGCGCGCAGGGCGATCCGGCCGATGCGATCCTCGACATGGCCAAGGAGGCCGGGGCCGACATGATCGTTCTGGGCCATCGAGGGTTGGGCCGCTGGCGCGAGATGCTGCTGGGAAGCGTGGCGCACAAGGTCAACCAGCATGCGGACTGCACGGTGGTCACAGTCCGCTAGGGAGAAGCTTCGCCGGTCTGCCTCGCAATCCACCATGTCGTGCCGCCGGGGTCACGCACGCCGCCGCGGCGGTCGCCGTCCTCCTTGTCGGTCATCGGCTCGACCACCTCAGCCCCTGCCGCAACGGCGCGATCGAATGCCGCGTCGGCATCGGCGAGGTAGAGGTGCAGGTGGCTGGCCGGGCCGCCGGGCATTTCTCCCATCATCACAACGCTGTCCCCAATCCGCACTTCGGCATGCATGATCCCGCCGCCCTCGCGCTTGATGACCCGCAGGGGCTCGGCATCAAAGGCGGCGGCACAGAAGTCCAGCACCGCGCGGGCATCCCCCACGATCAGGTAGGCGGAGACGTCGGGATAGCCCTCGGGTTTGTGCATGGCCTCTACTCGACGGTGA
>JAUIBJ010000682.1 GCA_030428025.1 Alphaproteobacteria bacterium | reverse complement strand
ACGTGGTCATGACCGAAGGCAGCGAGCTGACCGTCTCGCTCGACCGCCTGCCGGGGCGGCCCACGGTGATGGTGCTGAAGCCGTCCTATCTGCGCGAAGGAGAGTGAGGGGGAGCGCGGCGTGAGCGGTTTAAAGCGTCCTGCGTTTAACCTGAGACATCAGACAAAGGCAGGACGCGCGCAACGCTCTTATCTTGCAATGCGTTCTGCCAAAACCTGTGATTCAGGTTTTTGGCCGAACGCCTTAGGACATTGGCGGATAGGGTCGTTCAGTGCGCCTGCGCGGAATCGAGGCCGAAGGCCGCCGCGCATCGCCGGGCCGCCCCCCGGCACGGCGATTCGGCGAAGGACGCGCAACGCTCGTAGTTGGGATGTACTTGGCAGCCATAAAGTGCTGCCGCTCAGAGGTCGGATCGCCGCACCGCGGCCCATCGATGCACGGCGGTGCGCCCGTGCCGGCCGCCGCCTATCTTTTCCGGTCGCGGCGCGAGCTCATCGGCTGGAAGGCCACGCCCACATGCGCCTCGCAATAGGGTTTTCCCGACTGGACGGGCAGGCCGCAGAACCAGAAGTCCTCGGTCGCCGGGTCGCCCACGGGCCATTTGCAGGTGCGCTCGGTCAACTCCATAAGGCTCAGGCGCATCGCCTTCTTCTCGATCTCGCTGACCTTGGCCAGGGCCTCCGGGTCGATCTCGTTGGCCGAGGGCTGCGGCGGCAGCGGCTGGCCAGCGGGGATGATCGCCTTGGCGCGGCTGGCCGGTGCGGCGGCGGGCTCGTCCGTTACCTCGGTCACGGCTTCGTCCTTCGCTTCCACCTTGGCGGTGGGCTTGGCCTTGGCACGCGGCGGCTTGGCCGCGGGCTTGGCGGCGGGCTTGGCCTTGGCGGCGGCTTCGGGCGCGTTGCCGTTGGCACCGTTCCGGTTGGACAGGCCAAGCCGGTGCACCTTGCCGATCACGGCATTGCGCGTGACGCCGCCCAGTTCCTTGGCGATCTGGCTGGCCGACTGGCCCTCGGCCCACATCTTCTTCAGCTTTTCGACCCGCTCGTCGCTCCAGGACATGAGCCACCCCTTATGTCAAAAGGCGGCCAGTGCCTCGGGCCGCCCGGTTCGTTTTCGAGAAGGCCCTATTCTAATCATTGCGGTCTGAGTTACAAGGCATCGAATCGCAAACAGACGGGAGAGGAGGAGCATTGCCGATGGCCGTGACCGAGCAGATGGGCAGCCGCCGTTTCGGGCGGGTGAACTGGCGGGGGCTCGGCACGCTCTGCGCCCGCGAGATCCAGCGTTTCCTGGCGGTCTGGACGCAGACGGTGCTGGCCCCTCTGGTCACCGCCGGGCTGTTCCTGATGATCTTCTCCATCGCCATCGGCCCGCGCCGGGGGGCGGTGATGGGGGTCGATTTCACCACTTTCATCGCGCCCGGTATCCTGATGATGACGGTCATTCAGAACGCCTTCGCCAATACCTCGTCCTCGATCGTGATCGGCAAGGTCCAGGGCAATATCGTCGACACGCTGATGCCGCCGCTCAGCGCGGCAGAGCTGGTGATCGGCTATCTCGCCGGGGCGGTGGCGCGCGGCACGATCGTGGCGGTCGCGATCTGGCTGGGGTTGTGGGTCTTTCTGGGCATCGTGCCGCAGCATCCCCTCTGGGCGCTGTTCTTCGTCATCACCGGCTCGGCGCTGCTGGGGGCGCTGGGCATGGTGGCGGGGATCTTCGCCAACAAGTTCGACCAGATGGCAGCGATTACCAACTTCATCGTCACGCCGCTGGCCTTCCTGTCGGGCACCTTCTACTCGGTCGACGCACTGCCGCCGGGGCTGCGCGAGGCGACCCATCTCAACCCGGTCTTCTATCTGATCGACGGGGTGCGCTTCGGGGTGATCGGTGTCTCGGACAGCTCGCCCGTTCTGGGCGCCGGGGTGGCGCTTCTGACAATTCTGGCAGTCGCGGCGGTGGCCTGGTGGATGTTCGCCCGCGGTTACCGGCTGAAGGCCTGAGCTCGGGCCCTATGCCTTCGCAGGAACCAGCGCGCAGGTGAACCGTGCCTTCCGGCCCTCGCGGAAGTAATCCTTCATCCCGCGCCGGTCCTCGCCCAGGATGAGGGCGTGGTCGACCCAGCTCAGCTCCATACCCAGGGCTTCGGCCATGAACTGCGTCGCCCGGCGGCTGGGGATTCCCACCACGGTCTGGGTGATCCCGGCCACCTCGGTCACCGCGTTGAGCGGATTGCTGATCTCCTCCTTCAGCACCTGCACCATGGCGTTGTCGGCCTTGATGAATTCGCTGTCGATGATGATCAGCTCGGGCCTCAGCCGGCGGATCAGCGAGAGCAGGCGGAAATGATCCATGATGTGGTAGAAGATGCCGTAGAGGGCGACCACATCGAACTGTTCGCCCGCCGCCACGCGCGCTTCGATCTCGGCGAAGAGGTCGTTGCAGACCAGCGTGATCCGGTCGCGGAACACATCCTCGGGGAAATGGGCAAAGCGGTCTATCAGCTCCCGCCGGGCCTCGACGCCCACCACCTCGGCCGCGCCCGCATGGGCCAGCGCGTAGGACCAGCGCCCGTCATGCGCGGCGATATCCAGCACGCGGGCCCCTTCGATCTGCGGCTGGAACGGGTCGATGATCAGCCGGTGCCGCTGTT
>JAUIBJ010000681.1 GCA_030428025.1 Alphaproteobacteria bacterium | reverse complement strand
GCTGCGGGATTTCCATGAAAGGCGTCGATATCGTGGTGCATGGCAATGTCGGCCACATGTCGGCCTTCATGGCGCAGGCGGGCAATCTGGTCGTCTGCGGCGATGCGGGCGACGCCCTTGGCGACTCGATCTACGAGGCCCGGCTGTTCGTGCGCGGCAAGGTGAAAAGCCTCGGCGCCGACTGCATCGAAAAGGAGATGCGGCCCGAGCATCTGGAGATCCTGAAGGATCTGCTGGAGCGCGCCGGTGCCGATGCCAAGCCGGAGGAATTCCGCCGCTACGGCTCGTCCCGCAAGCTCTACAATTTCGACATCGACAACGCGTATTGAGGAGAGGGCAGATGGACAACTCGCGCATACCGCAGACCCGGCCGCGCTATTCCGCCACCTTCACCCCGGATGTGAATGCCGAGATCCGCCGCGCCGCGGCGACCGGCATCTATGACATCCGCGGCGGCGGCGCCAAGCGGCGGGTGCCGCATTTCGACGATCTGGTCTTCCTTGGCGCCTCGATGAGCCGCTATCCGCTGGAAGGCTATCGCGAACGCTGCGACACGAATGTGGTGCTGGGCACGCGTTTCGCCAAGAAACCCATCGAACTGAAGATCCCGATCACCATCGCAGGGATGAGCTTCGGTGCGCTCAGCGCCCAGGCCAAGGAGGCCTTGGGGCGCGGCGCGGGCATGGCCGGCACCTCGACCACCACCGGCGACGGGGGGATGACACCCGAGGAGCGCGGTCAGTCGAAAATCCTTGTCTATCAGTATCTTCCGTCCCGTTACGGGATGAATCCGGTGGATCTGCGCAAGGCAGATGCGATCGAGGTCGTCGTCGGTCAGGGTGCCAAGCCGGGCGGTGGCGGAATGCTGCTGGGTCAGAAGATTTCGGACCGGGTGGCGCAGATGCGTACCCTGCCCAAGGGGATCGACCAGCGCTCGGCCTGCCGTCACCCCGACTGGACCGGCCCGGACGATCTGGAGATCAAGATTCTGGAACTGCGCGAGATCACCAACTGGGAAAAGCCGATCTACGTCAAGGTCGGCGCGGCGCGACCCTATTTCGACACCACGCTTGCGGTGAAGGCCGGTGCCGACGTGGTGGTGATCGACGGCATGCAGGGCGGCACGGCGGCCACGCAGGACGTCTTCATCGAACATGTGGGCATACCCACGCTCGCCTGTATCCGCGAGGCGGTACAGGCGCTGCAGGATCTGGGCATGCACCGCGAGGTTCAACTGATCGTCTCGGGCGGTATCCGTTCGGGGGCGGATGCGGCCAAGGCGCTGGCGCTGGGGGCGGATGCGGTCAGCATCGGCACCGCGGCGATGGTGGCCATCGGCGACAACGACCCGAAATGGGAAGAGGAATACCGAAAACTGGGCAGTACGGCGGACGCCTATGACGACTGGCACGAGGGCCGCGATCCGGCCGGCATCTCGACCCAGGACGACGTGCTGTCCAAGCGTCTCGATCCGGTTGAAGGCGGACGTCGTTTGCGCAATTATCTCAAGGTGATGACGCTCGAAGTTCAGACGCTGGCACGGGCCTGCGGCAAGAATCACATCCACAATCTGGAACCCGAGGACATGGCCGCGCTGACGCTGGAGGCGGCGGCGATGGCCAAGGTGCCGCTGGCCGGAACGGGCTGGTATCCGGGCATGCGGGGCACCGGGTTCTGATGCCTCACTATATGGTCATCGAGCGGTTCCGGTCCGGCAATTCGCGCGCCGTCTATGCACGGTTCGCGGAAAAGGGCCGGATGCTGCCAGATGGCCTGCATTATCTCGACAGCTGGCTGGCGCGGCAGGACGACACCTGTTTCCAGCTCATGCAGACGGACCGTCGCGAAACCTTTGACAAATGGGTGCAGCATTGGGACGATCTCGTCGATTTCGAAATGGTTGAACTCAAGGAAAAACCAAACAGGGAGCGATAACAGATGACAGTGGATCTGGCCGCCTTCGCCGCGGAAAACGGCGTCAAGTATTTCATGATATCCTTTACCGACCTGTTCGGGGGCCAGCGGGCAAAGCTGGTGCCCGCGCAGGCCATTGCCGACATGCAGGAGGACGGCGCGGGCTTTGCAGGTTTCGCCACCTGGCTGGACATGACGCCCGCGCATCCCGACATGCTGGCGGTGCCAGACCCCAATTCGGTGATCCAGCTTCCGTGGAAGCCCGAGGTCGCCTGGGTGGCCGCCAACCCGGTGATGGAAGGCGAGGACGTGGCCCAGGCCCCGCGCAACGTGCTGCGCCGGCAGATCGAGGCGGCGGCGAAGGAGGGGCTGCACGTCAAGACCGGGGTCGAGGCGGAATATTTCCTGCTGACGCCGGACGGAAATTCGCTCAGCGACGAATTCGATACCGCCGAGAAGCCCTGTTATGACCAGCAGGCGGTGATGCGCCGCTATGACGTGGTGCGCGAGATCTGCGACTACATGCTCGATCTGGGCTGGGGACCCTATCAGAACGACCACGAGGACGCCAACGGCCAGTTCGAGATGAACTGGGATTTCGACGACGCTCTGGTGACCGCCGACCGGCATTCCTTCTTCAAGTTCATGACCAAGTCGATTGCCGAGAAGCACGGATTCCGCGCCACCTTCATGCCCAAGCCGGTCGAGGGGCTGACGGGCAATGGCGCGCATGTGCATATCTCGGTCTGGGACGCG
>JAUIBJ010000680.1 GCA_030428025.1 Alphaproteobacteria bacterium | reverse complement strand
GGTGGTCGATGGCGGAATGACGGGCATCGACTATCCCTCGCTGCCTTCGCTGGGCGCGGTGGCCGCGCGCGGCCAGACCCGCGGCTGACGCGGCGCCAGACCTTCCGTTCGCGCGGCCAGTGCCTCCCTTTCGGCACCGAAACGGCCAAAGCGCCCGTTTTGGACATTGCATTGCGCCGGATTTTCCGCCCTACTGCATGGCGTTGACCGTCTGAAACTGCGGAAGTCTGCCCTTGTCCGATTCCACGCCCGTCATCGAGATTCGCAACCTGCACAAGGCCTATGGCGCGCTGGAGGTGATCAAGGGCGTCGACATCACCGCCCACAAGGGCGACGTGGTGTCGCTGATCGGCTCGTCGGGCTCGGGCAAGTCCACCATCCTGCGCTGCCTCAACCTGCTGGAGGACAGCCAGCAGGGCGAGATCCTCTTCAAGGGCGAGCCGGTGCAGTGGAAGGGCTCGGGCATGGGCCGCCACCCGGCCGACCCCAAGCAGGTGCTACGCATCCGCACCAACCTTTCGATGGTCTTCCAGCAGTTCAACCTGTGGGCCCATCTGACCATCCTGCAGAACGTGATGGAGGCACCGGTGACGGTGCTGGGCCGCGACCGCGCCGAGGTCGAGACGGCCGCGCGCGGTTATCTCGACAAGGTGGGTATCGGCGACAAGGCCGATGTCTATCCCGCTCAGCTCTCCGGCGGCCAGCAGCAGCGCGCGGCCATCGCCCGGGCGCTGTGCATGGAGCCCGAGGCGCTTCTGTTCGACGAACCCACCTCGGCGCTCGACCCCGAATTGGAACAGGAGGTGGTGCGGGTCATCAAGGATCTGGCCGCAGAGGGCCGGACGATGATGATCGTCACCCATGACATGAAGATGGCGCATGACGTCTCCGACCACGTCATCTTTCTGCATCAGGGCCTGATCGAGGAGGAGGGTCCGCCCGCCACCCTGTTCGACCAACCGAAATCCGAGCGGCTGAGGCAGTTCCTGAGCTCGACCATGGCCGCCTGACCAACCAGCAACCAAAAGGGAGATACCGATGAAGAAACTGATCGTGACAACCGCGGTTCTGGCGTTTTCCGCCAGCGCGGCACTCGCCGATGTCGTCCGCCTCGGCACCGAGGGCGCCTATCCTCCGTGGAACTTCATCAACGATGCCGGCGAAGTCGACGGGTTCGAGCGCGAACTGGGCGACGAGATTTGCAAGCGCGCCGAGCTTGATTGCGAGTGGGTCACGAACGACTGGGATTCGATCATCCCCAACCTCGTCTCGGGCAACTACGACGTGATCATCGCCGGCATGTCCATCACCGACGAGCGCGACGAGGTGATCGACTTCACCCAGAACTACACGCCGCCCGACCCGTCGGCCTATATCGCGGCCTCCGCGGACGTGAATGTCGAGGACGCTGTGGTCGCCGCCCAGACCGGCACGATCCAGGCCGCCTTCATTGCCGAGAAGGGCTGGGCGCTGGTGGAATACGCGACACCGGAAGAAACCATCGCCGCCGTGCGCAACGGCGAGGCGGATGCGGTTCTGGCCGACAAATCCTATCTCTCGCCGATCGCGGCAGAGGAATCGGAGTTGGTGCTGCTCGACCGGGAAGAGGCGATCGGCGGCGGCGTGGGCCTCGGCGTGCGCGAATCCGACACCGAACTGAAAGCCACGCTCGACGCGGCGATCCAGTCGATGAAGGATGACGGCTCGCTGAACGATCTGATCGAGAAATGGGAGGTCGCCTCGACCTTCTGATCGCATGATCGAGGGGGCGGGCCCGACCGGGGCCGCCTCCATACATAAAACGGGCCTCAAGACCCGTGCAGGGGGGACACCGCCATATTCGCGTTCTGCTCAGATCCCGAAACACTCGAGGGTGTGCGCTGGTTTGCCTGCTACCTGACCACGGGCAAGCACATGCAGCTTTATGTCTCGGTCGTGGTGGTACTGGTTCTTCTGGGCATCACCGCGCCGGCGGCGCTGATCTTCGGATTCGGCGGTGCGGTGGCGGCGCGCTCGCGCTTCCTGCCGCTGAGCTGGTTCGGCAAGGCCTATATCTCGGTCGTGCGTGGCGTGCCGGATATCGCCTTCTTCCTGTTCTTCGTGATCGCGCTCGACCAGTTCTTCGAATGGATCCGGCACGAGATCAAATGCCCCGGCTGGGACCAGCCGATCCGGCAGGGCAACGATTTCATCGTCTGCGCCGAGGCCAAGCTGCCGCTCTCCTCCTCGCCGCAATGGATTCATGAAACCTATGGTTTCTTCCTCGCGGTGCTGACCTTCGCCATCGTCTTCGGCGCCTTTGCGGCCAATGTGCTTTACGGGGCGATGCGGGCGGTGCCCCGGCCGCAGCTGGAAACCGCCGAAGCCTATGGCATGACGCGGCGGCAGAGCTTCTGGCGCATCCTCGTGCCACAGATGTGGGTGTTTGCGCTGCCGGGGCTGTCGAACCTGTGGATGGTGCTGATCAAGGCCACGCCGCTTCTCTTCCTGCTGGGCGTCGAGGATATCGTCTACTGGGCGCGCGAACTGGGCGGCACCGCCAACCCGCGCTTCACCGACTACCCGCATGCCGACTGGCGGATGTGGTATTTCCTGATGCTGCTCGTCTTCTATCTGGCCTTCACCCGGGTGTCGGAAATCTTCCTCGAAAAACTGATGGTGCGGCTGTCCCACGGGCA
>JAUIBJ010000679.1 GCA_030428025.1 Alphaproteobacteria bacterium | reverse complement strand
GCGGCAAGAGCGATTGCGCTCTGCAATGCCGTGGCGACGGATATGGCCACATCCACCGGCGCGGCCGACTGGGCTGCGCGGGCCGCTTTCCTGACGCCGGTCACCAAAGCCTTTGGCACCGAAACCGGGATCCGGGTCAGCCATCTCGGCGTGCAGGTGCATGGCGGCATGGGATACATCGAGGAGACAGGCGCGGCGCAGTATTCCCGTGACGTGCGGGTGACGGCGATCTACGAGGGCACCAACGGCATCCAGTCGATGGATTTCGTGGGCCGAAAGCTGATGGACGGGGGCGAGGCCGCCTATACTCTCCTCGACGAGGTCCAGGCCCAGGCCGAAGCCTCGCGCGGGGCATTGCCGGACCTGGCCGAGCCGGTCTGGCAGGCGGGTGAGTCTCTGCGCGAGGCGACGGAATGGATGGTGGCGCAGACGGACATGACCCAGCGCTTTTCCGGATCGATGCCCTTCCTGCGCGCCTGGGCGCGGGTGTTGGGGGCGCATTTTCACCTCTGTGCCGCGAAGGCCGAGGGCGGCGACGGGCCGCGGACGCGTCTGGCACGGTTCTACATCACCCGGCTGCTGCCCGACCATGCTGCCCATCTGGCGCAAGCCACCGCCGGTGCGGCGGACCTTTTCGCGCTCAGCACAGAGGATCTTCTGGCATGATGGATGGCGGCCTGCTGCGCTACCCGTGGGAGAGCCCGCCGGCGGAGGGCGAGGCGCTGGAGATCGCCGAGGGCGTCCTGTGGATACGGCTGCCGCTGCCGATGGCGCTGGACCATGTGAATGTCTATGCGCTGGACGAGGGCGACAGCTGGACCGTCGTCGATACCGGTATTCATTCCCGTCGCAGTGTGGCGCTGTGGGAAAGCCTGCTTGAGGGCCCGCTGAAGGGGCGGCCGGTGGGCCGGGTGATCCTGACCCATCACCATCCCGATCATGTGGGCATGGCGGGCTGGTTGATGGCGCGGTTCGGGGCCGAACTGGTGACGACGCGCACGGCGTGGCTGTTTGCGCGGATGCTAATCCTCGACGAGGAGGCAACGCCCACCAGGCAGGCGCTGGACTTCTGGCGCTCCGCCGGCATGGCGCCGGAGATTTTCGAGAGCCGCAAGGCGCAGCGGCCCTATAATTTCGCCGATGTCTGCCATCCGCTGCCGGTGGGGTACAGGCGAGTGAAGCAGGGCGACGTGCTGCGCGCCGGCGGACGGGTCTGGGATGTGCATATAGGAAATGGTCACGCGCCCGAGCATCTGACGCTTTGGAGCCGCGACGACGATCTGGTGATCGCCGGGGATCAGATCATTTCCTCGATCAGCCCCAATATCGGCGTCTATCCGACAGAGCCCGAGGCCGACCCGGTGGCCGACTGGCTGGAGGCCTGCGGGCGGTTCGCGGCGCTGGCGCGGGAACGGCATCTGGTGCTGAGCGGGCACAAGCTGCTTTTCACCGGGCTTCCGGTGCGGATGCGGCAGCTTATCGAGAATCATCACGGTGCGCTCGACCGGCTGCGCGCGCATCTGGCCGAGCCCCGCACCGCCGCCGAGTGTTTCGGCCCTCTCTTCAAGCGGCGGGTCGACGAGGGCATTTACGGGCTGGCGCTGGTCGAGGCGGTTGCGCATCTCAATCACCTGCTTCACGCTGAAGATGTCACGCGCTGGCGCCGCGACGACGGCGCCTGGCTTTGGCAGAGCAGGGGGTGAGCCGATGAACGACGACGCTATCAGAACTGCTGCGGAGGCCACCGAGAACGCGGCCCTTCCCCGTTGTCACGAGGTGCATGCCGATGCCGAAGGCTGCGACGACCGGGGAGAGGTCACGGCAGGGATGAAGCTGACCCCGGTGGCGGAAAAGAGCGCCGCGCAATGGGCTTATGAGCGTCTGATCCTCTATATCCAGAATTTCGAGAAGACGCTCGACAACGAACACGAGGTCGCCATGGGCTTCACCGGTGCCGAGGCCGGGGTGATCCGGATCGAGGGTATGGGCTATTTCGACCCTGATATCGTCACCTTCTACGGCAGCGAACCCTCTGGCGTGAAGACCCAGCTCATCCAGCATGTCAGCCAGCTCAACGTGCTGCTGCGCGCCCTGCCGAAACAGGCCGACCGGGCCAAGCCAGCCCGCATCGGTTTCCGATTGGCGCAGGACCTCGAAAAGGCCTGAGGCGACGGGGCCCGCGACATTTCGGGCCGGATGGCCAAGAGGGTGGTGACAGACCCCGGCAAATGCAGTAATCAACGGCCCGATCGGTATATCGAATGCAGGGAAATGACCCAGATGGCGGACCACAAGCACGGCGACATGAACATCGAAACCCACGAAAAGACCTTTGAGGGATTCGTCCGGGCCACCGCCTGGGCCGTGGTGCTGATCATCCTCACGCTGATCTTCATGGCGCTGGTCAACTCCTGAAGCCTTTTTCGGAACACAGCGAAACGGTCTTGCTCTGCGCGAGATCGCGGCATCGACCTGTCTCGGGCCACAGCCGAAGCGCGTCAGGCCCGTTCGGCCTGACGGCAGGGCGCTAGGGCGCGCCGCCTCTGCGCAGTAGATACGGTCGGCGCGCAGCCGCTCGGGCCCGCAAACTGTCGTGACTTGATGTCTTGGGCGCGCTATAGTGTCGCCAACAGCGCCGGCAAGAGCGCGAAGAGGCACCTGCATGGCGATCAAGGAAAAC
>JAUIBJ010000678.1 GCA_030428025.1 Alphaproteobacteria bacterium | reverse complement strand
TCTTGGCCAGCACCAGATGGATGATGTTCTCGGCCATGTCATGCTCGCCCGAGGAGATGAAGATCTTCTCGCCCGAGATGCGATAGCTGCCGTCCTCTTGCGGTTCGGCCTTGCTGCGCATGAGCCCCAGATCGGTGCCGCAATGCGGCTCGGTCAGGTTCATCGTGCCGGTCCAGTCGCAGGCGGCCATCTTCGGCAGGTAGGTATGTTTCTGGCCCTCCGTGCCATGGGCGAGGATCGCCGAGGCCGCGCCATGGGTCAGGCCGTGATACATGGTGAAGGCCTGGTTGGCAGCCGAGAACATCTCGCCCACCGCGGTGCCCAGCACCACCGGCATGTTCTGCCCGCCGTATTCCTCGGGCAGGTCCAGTGCCGTCCAGCCGCCGCCGCGCAACTGGTCGAAGGCGGGTTTGAAACCCTCGGGCGTGCGCACCACGCCGTTTTCCAGGGTGCAGCCCTGCCGGTCGCCCACGGCGTTGAGCGGGGCCAGAACCTCTCGCGCGAGCTTGCCGGCCTCGTCCAGCACGGCGCCGGTGAAGGCGGGCTCCAGCTCGGCATAGCCGGGGGTGGCGGACGCGGAGACATTCAGCACCTCATGCAGGAGAAACTGCATGTCCTTGGTGGGAGGCGTGTAGCTTGGCATCTGTCTCTCCTTCAGGGGCCGGGCACCGGCGGGCGCTATTCGGCGGCTCTTTTCGACTGGCAGATGGAGTCGATCATCTTCTCGCCCCATTTCATCTGTTCGCGCAGATCCGAGATGGCGCTGTCCAGCTCATCGCGCTCGCGCTCCAGGTCGGCCAGCCGCTTCTGGGCCAGCTCGTAGGTGCGCGAGAGTTGTGTAAGCTGCTGGTCGCCCTTGTCATAGAGGCCCAGCAACTGGCGGATTTCCTCGAGGCTGAATCCGAAGCGCTTGCCGCGCAGGATGAGTTTCAGCCGCGCGCGGTCGCGCTTGGTAAAGAGGCGTTTCTGTCCCACCCGCCGGGGCGAGAGGAGTTCCTTGGCCT
Organism: Alphaproteobacteria bacterium; assembly: GCA_030428025.1. Taxonomy (GTDB): domain Bacteria; phylum Pseudomonadota; class Alphaproteobacteria; order Rhodobacterales; family Rhodobacteraceae; genus Roseovarius. The sequence goes on along the minus strand of JAUIBJ010000678.1, from coordinate 1,677 downwards.
CATAGAATCGCAGGGTGCGGGGGGTGACGCCGAAGGCATCGCACATTTCCCGAATGGTCATCGTATCGTCGTTCATCGTTTCGCTTTCGCCATATTGGTCGACTGACACGTAGCTGCGCATTCGTGACAACCGCTACAACAGGTCAGACCGTTGACGTAAGCGGTACGTTACGTCACTTTCAGGTTGACGTAAGATCAGTGAAGGTAAGCCCCTTGGGCGGGCAACTTCCTTGCTCGGCGGATGCCGGCAACAAGGCGGTCAGTCCAGGTCTTTGGCCACCTCGTCGCGGGTCTGGCGCAGTTCAACCATCGCCTGGTCGATCTGGTCGCGCTGGTGTGACAGCTCTTTGAGCTTGCGGTCGGCCTGTTCGACCCAGCTGCGCATCTGCGCCTCGGTGCCTTCTTTCTCGTAGATCTGCAGCCACTGGCGGATTTCCTCCAGCGCAAAGCCCCAGCGGCGCCCGCGCAGGATAAGTGTCATCCGCGCCACCTCGCGCGGGCCGTACCAGCGCGCGCGTCCGTCGCGCTTGGGGCTCAGAAGCTCGATATATTCGTAATAGCGCAGGGTGCGCGGCGTCACGTCGAACTTCGCGCACATCTCCTTGAATGAATGGCGTGTGTCGGACATCAAGATCGGCCCTCCCCTGCTGAAATTAGGCCCTTGCCCCGGACACGGCAACTGGTGGCCTTGAAGCCGGCTGCGCTTCGGGCACATAAAGGGCGCGAACCGGAAGGAGAGCGCGCATGGCCACCGATGCAAACAAGATCGCTACCCAGTTCATCCAGGCGATCCCGCATTCACGCGCGCTGGGCATGGAACTGGCCAGCATCGGCGAGGGAAAGGCCGAGATTACCATGGAATACGACGAGCGGTTTATCGGCGACCCCCGCACCGGGGTGATCCATGGCGGCGCCGTCTCGGCGCTGATGGACACCTGCTGCGGGGCGGCGGCTCTGAGCCACCCGGCCAATGGCGGCTCGACCGCGACAATCGACCTGCGCATCGACTACATGCGACCGGCCACCCCCGGCCAGCGCATTCGCGCTCAGGCCGAATGCTATCACGTGACGCGGACCGTGGCCTTCATCCGGGCCCGCGCGATGGATGACGACGAGGATCGCCCGGTCGCCGCCGCCACCGGCACCTTCACCACCGGGGTGGACTGATGGCGCGGTCCCGTCCCGATCCGGTCCAGGTGGTCAAGCAGCGGCGCGACGCGGCACTGAAGGCGCTGGTCGAGGGCGTGCCCTATATCCGCTTTCTGGGCATCCAGTTCGACCGGCGCGGCGACGAACTGACGGCGGTGATGCCCTTCAGCGAGACGCTGATCGGCAATCCGGCACTGCCGGCGCTACATGGGGGTGCGACGGCCGCCTTTCTGGAGGTCTCGGCGATCATCGGGTTGAGCTGGTCGATCCTGTGGGACGAGATCGAGAGCGGCCGGCTGGACCCGGAAAAGCTGGTGGATGGCGACATGCCGAGCCTGCCCAAGACCATCGGATTCACCGTCGATTACCTGCGCTCTGGCCTGCCGCGCGACGCCTATGCGCGGGCGCAAGTCAACCGGTCGGGCCGGCGTTATGCCTCCGTCCATGTGGAAGCCTGGCAGGACAACCGCGCCCGGCCCATCGCGCAGGCGACGGGCCATTTCCTAATGCCGCGCGGAGATGAGTGAA
>JAUIBJ010000677.1 GCA_030428025.1 Alphaproteobacteria bacterium | reverse complement strand
CCCTGTCGTCGGTAAAGAACAGCGACCCGGGGGCGAGGCCGCAATCGGCCTCGACGGCGGCGTAGATCTCCGGATCGGGCTTGGCCAATTTCATCTCGCCCGAGATGTAGCGGCGGTCGAACTCGGTCAGGAAGGGAAACTGCCTCTCGCTGAGCGGAAAGTTCTCCTTGCCGAAATTCGTCAGGGCAAAGACCGGCACGCCCCGTTTCCGCAGCGCCCGCAGAAGGCGCACCGTGCCGGGAATCTCGGGTTGGGCGATCTCGGTCCATTTCCAGCGGAACCACAGGATCTGCTGCCGCCATTTCGGATGCGCCCAGGCGGTATCTTCGATCACATCGGCAAAGACCTCGCCCTTGTCGATCCGGGTCATCATCGCGTGCACATCCACGGCCTCGAACATCTCGCGCCGCCGGGCGGCGCCCAGCTTGACGTCAAAATAGGTCTCGGGCTGCCATTCGATCAGCACGTTACCGATGTCGAAGATCACTGCTTCTGTTCGCATTGCCGTCTCCCTATCGCCTGACTGGCCCGTCGGTGCGCACCCGGCCCTTGCGCGACTCGCGCCACACCAGATAGAGCCCCGAGCCGAGGATGAGCGCAATGCCTGCCCAGGCGGTACGGTCGGGCCAGGTGTTGAAGACCGTCACACCCCAGAGGATTGCCATAGGCATGGAAACATATTCGAAGGGCGCGGCAAAGGCTGCCTCGCTCAGCCGGTAGGCCTGGCTGATCAGCAACACGCCCGCCAGACCGCTGACGCCCAGAAGAACGAAGATCGGCCAATCGGCCGGATCGACGGGCGCCCAGGCCCGGAGCAGGAAATCCAGATCGGCAGGCGCGAGCCCCGCGAACTTGCCATCGCCCAACCCCAGACCGATCGCGGCACTGACCGTGAGGAAGGTGAGTTGCGAATAGATCGCCATGGTCGCGGCGCTTTCCGTACCGCCGATTTTTCGGGCGATGATGTGCATCACCGCATAAAGCGAGGCGGCGAGCATCGGGAAGATCGAGGCAATCTGGAAGGCCGATGTGCCGGGCTTGACGATCAGCAGAACGCCAACGAAACCCACCGCGATCGCCGACCAGCGCCGCAGGCCCACCGTCTCGCGCAGGAAGATCACTGAAAAGACCGTGATGATCAGAGGCGAGACGAAGAAGACCGCAACCGCATCGGCGATGGGCAGCGCCGCGAGGCCGAGAAACAGGAACGAATTGGCGAAGACCACGCAAACCCCGCGAATGAGATGTGCGCCCAGCCGACGTGTACGGAACACCAGCAGCCCGCCGAAGAACGGCATCACGAAAATCAGGAAAGTCGGCACGCCCACGACTGCGCGCAGGAAGACCACCTGATGCAGCGCGTAATCGTCGGAGACGAACTTGATCGCCACGTCGTTGAGCGAAAAGCACAGAGCCGCCGTGAAGGCGCAAAGCGCGCCCATCAGGTTCGACCTTTCCATGGAGACCTGCGTCATCACGTCCCGTTCGCTTGCCTCCGGCACAAAACGGGAGCGGGCGGCGATTGTAAAGCGTTTGGGTCGCCAGCGAGCGACCGGTTTCAGCGCGGCGCGGTGCGACCCGCCTGCCGCACCGACCGTTCCAGCGCGTCGAGAAACCGCGACCGGTCGGCCCGGGTGAACCCCTTGCCGCCGCCCTGACGGAACGGATCGGCCGCGCGCAGATCGGCCATCAGGTCGCGCGAGGCCAGCGTCGCGCCGATGTTGCGGTCGGTCAGCGCCTCGCCATTGGGCTTGAGCACCAAGGCGCCGGCCTCGACGCAGCGGGCGGCAAGCGGGATGTCTCCTGTGATCACCACATCGCCCGGCCCGGCGCGTTCGGCGATCCACTTGTCGGCCTCGTCCGGGCCCTCGGGTACGATGACGCTCTCGACCAGCGGATTGGGCGACGGCCGGATGCCCCCGTTCGAGACCATCCTCACCGGAACCTTGTGCCGGGTGGCGACGCGGTCCACCTCGGCCTTCACCGGGCAGGCGTCGGCATCGACGAAAATCACGTCTTCTTCGCCTTCCCCGCCTTCTTCTCCGGCACCCGCTTCACCTTGTATTCCTCGGGGATCGGCATGCGGTTGAAGGCGTCGAGACCGGCGATCTTGTAGGCCTCGGCGAGGGTGGGATAGTTGAAGGTGTTCTGCACGAAATAGTCCACCGTGCCCTTGAGATTCAGCACCGCCTGGGCGATGTGAATGAGTTCCGTCGCCCCCTCGCCCACGATCTGCACGCCCAGCACCCGGCGGGTCTTGAGGCTGAAGAGCATCTTCAGCATCCCGTGCTCCAGCCCCATGATATGCCCGCGCGAGGTTTCGCGGAAACGGGCGATGCCGACCTCGTAGGGGATGCCGCGTTGTTGCATTTCCTCCTCGGACATGCCGCAGGTGGAAATCTCCGGCACCGAATAGATGCCGTAGGGGAACCACGGGCTTTCCGGCAGGGTCGGCGTGTCGAGCGCATGGCAGGCCGCCACCCGCCCCTGCTGCATCGATGTCGAGGCGAGACTGGGATGGCCGATCACGTCGCCCGCCGCATAGATATGCGGCACCGATGTCTGATAGGTCTTGCGGTCCACCTCCAGCCGGCCGCGATGATCGGTTTCAAGCCCCACCGCCTGAAGGTGCAGACGGTCCGTCGCGCCCATACGCCCCGCAGCGAAGAGCAGCATCTCGGCGCGCACATG
>JAUIBJ010000676.1 GCA_030428025.1 Alphaproteobacteria bacterium | reverse complement strand
CGATATCCGGGCGCTCGACGCGGGCGGGCTGCGCCGCGCGCGGCGGCGCATGCAGATGGTCTTTCAGGATCCTTTCGCCAGCCTAGATCCGCAGATGAAGATCGCCGACCAAGTGGCGGAACCCTTGAAGAATTTCCGGATAGGATCGACCTCGGATCGCGAGGACCGCGTGGCCATGCTCTTTGACCGGGTCGAGCTTCCCCGCAGCTTCCTGCGGCGCTTCCCGCACGAGCTGTCGGGCGGTCAGCGTCAGCGTGTGGCCATCGCCCGGGCGCTGGCGCTCAACCCCGAACTGATCGTCGCTGACGAGGCGGTCAGCGCGCTCGACGTGAGCGTGCAGGCGCAGGTGCTGAACCTGATGATGGAACTGCAGGCCGATCTGGGCCTGTCCTTCCTCTTCATCAGTCACGACATGGCCGTTGTCGAGCGGGTGAGCCACGACGTCGCGGTGATGTATCTGGGCCGGATCGTCGAGAAGGGGCCGCGCGCGGCGGTGTTCGAAGACCCCCGCCATCCCTATACCAGGGCGCTGCTGAAGGCGGTGCCCGTGGCCGATCCGGCCCGGCGCAAATCCGAGGCCGACCTGATCTTCAAGCCGATCCCGTCGCCCATCCACGATCCGGGCCACGAACCCGCCGCGCCCGTCTATGAAGAGGTGGGCCCCGGCCATGTCGTGCTGGTGTCGGAGTGCGGCTATTGAACGCGCGCGCCTATCCTGGTCTGCCGATCACGGAAGGCAATCCCGTGGTCCATGCCGGCCCGCTGCCCGCGCGGGCCGATGTGGTGATCGTCGGCGGCGGGGTGATCGGCGTGACGACGGCGCTTAATCTCGCCCGCAAGGGGCTGCGCCCGGTGCTGCTGGAAAAGGGCCGGATCGCCGGCGAGCAGAGCGCGCGCAACTGGGGCTGGATTCGCCAGACCGGCCGCGACCTGGCCGAGCTGCCGATCATGCTCGAGGCGCAGACGCTTTGGCGCGAGCTAGCCGAGGAGATCGGCGAGGGGCTGGGCCTGCGCCGGATCGGACTGAGCTATCTGGCCGAGAGCGAGGCCGAGCTTGCCGGTTTCGCGGACTGGCTGGAGCGGGCGCGAGAGGTCGGGGCGGACAGCCGCCTGCTGAGCCGCGCCGAGGTGGCGGGCCTCATGCCGGGGGCCGCGCGAAGCTTTGCGGGCGCGCTGCATACGCCGTCGGACATGAAGGCCGAACCCTGGGCGGCGGTGCCGCTGATCGCGCGGCTGGCGGAGAAAAGTGGTGCGGTGCTGGCCGAAGCCTGTGCGGCGCGGGTGATCGACATCGCCGCCGGGCGGGTTTCGGGCGTGGTGACCGAACGGGGCCGGATCGCCACAGACAGCGTGGTGGTGGCGGGCGGGGCATGGTCCTCGCTCTTCCTGCGCCGGCACGGGGTCGAGATTCCGCAGCTGTCGGTGCACGCCACGGTCTGCGCCACCGGACCTTTGCCCCAGGTGGTGGCGGGGGGCGCGGCCGTGGGGGATCTCGCGTTTCGTCCCCGCGCCGATGGCGGCTATACGCTGGCGCCCTCGGGGTTTCACGAGGTCTTTGTCGGCCCGGATGCGCTGCGCCGCGCTCGCCGCTATCTGCCGGTCCTGCGGCGCGAGCCCTTCGGGCGACGCTTCCGGGCGGCGGCCCCGCGCGGCTTTCCCGACGCCTGGATGACCCCGCGCCGCTGGGAGGGAGACGAGGAAAGCCCGTTCGAGCGCATGCGCATCCTCGACCCGCTACCCAACCTTGGTCGGGCCGAGCGGGCCGCGCGCGCCTTTGGCGCTCTGTTTCCGGAGCTTGGGCCGGTGCCGATCCGCGCGGCCTGGGCCGGGATGATCGACGCCATGCCCGATGTGGTGCCGGTGGTGGATGTCGTGCATGACATGCCAGGGCTCGCGATCTGCACCGGCCTGAGCGGGCACGGCTTCGGCATCGGTCCGGCCTTCGGGCGGATCATGGCCGATCTGGTTACCGGCGGCGATGTCGGCCACGACCTGCACCGGTTCCGCTTCGGCCGCTTCACCGACGGTTCGGTGCCCGAGCCTGGCCCGGGGCTCTGAGCCGGGCTTGTAACCGGGGCGGCGCTGCGACAGATTGGGCGCAAATCGCAGCCCCCGATCAAGGAGCATCCCCATGCCCGTCAAGAACCGCTTCGCCGATCTGCACGAGGAAATCACCGGCTGGCGCCGGGATATCCACGAACATCCCGAGATCCTCTTCGACACCCACCGCACCAGCGCGCTGGTGGAGGAGAAGCTGAAGGAATTCGGCTGCGACGAGGTGGTTGCGGGCCTCGGGCGCACCGGTGTGGTGGGGGTGATCAGGGGCCGCAAGGATGACAGTGGCAAGGTGGTGGGTCTGCGCGCCGACATGGACGCGCTGCCCATTCATGAGCAGACGGGCGTCGATTATGCCTCTAAGACCCCCGGCGCGATGCATGCCTGCGGCCATGACGGGCATACGGCGATGCTGCTCGGCGCCGCGAAATACCTCGCAGAGACGCGCAATTTCAACGGCACGGTGGTGGTGATCTTCCAGCCGGCCGAGGAAGGCGGCGGCGGTGGCAAGGAGATGTGCGACGACGGGCTGATGGCGCGTTTCGGCATTCAGGAAGTCTACGGAATGCACAACTGGCCCGGCGTACCGGAGGGTGAATTCGCCATCCGCTCGGGCCCGTTCTTCGCTGCGACCGAT
>JAUIBJ010000675.1 GCA_030428025.1 Alphaproteobacteria bacterium | reverse complement strand
TGGAGAGCAGCTGGAAGGACGAATTCCGGTCGTGTCTCGGAAGTGGTGGAAATTTGAAGGCGGCGTAATCTCCGGGTGAACTCACACCCACCCAACCGGCGGCAGCAACCGCCAGGGAGATCACGCCATGAACCAGATTACTGATACTTCGAGCTTTGCGCTACTGGCCGGGGAGGCCGGTTTTGACCCGATCGAGGAGCGTCTGCGAACCAACGTTCGCGCGACCATCGAAGCCGTTTTCGAGGAGGAGCTTGCCAGCTTTCTCGGCCGCCTTCGCTACGACCGGGGCGTAGGGTCGGCGAAGGGCTATCGCCACGGGCACCGCGAACGACAGCTCACCGGCACATTCGGCACCGAAACGGTGCGGGTGCCGCGCGCCCGGATCGAGGATGAGACGGGCAAGGTGACAGAATGGCGGTCGCACGCGCTGCCGCGTTATCAGCGCCTGACGAAGAAGGCCGAGGCGCTGATCGCCGCAGTCTATCTCGCTGGCACCAACACCCGGCGCGTCAAGCGTGCGCTGTTCGGGCTGTTCGAGGGGGCCGTCAGCAAGGATGTGGTGAGCCGCGCCTGGCGCAAGGTGAAGGTGGACTGGGATGCGTGGTGCGCGCGCAGCCTCGCCGACGAAGACATCGTCCGCCTGATCCTGGACGGTACCGTGATCAAGACCCGGCTGGACCGCAAGGCCACGAACATCTCGGTGCTGGCCGCCATCGGTGTGCGACGCGACGGGCAGAAGGTGCTGCTTTCCATACGAAATATGGGCGGGGAGAGCACCGCCGCGTGGCGACAGTTCCTCGATGATCTTGATGCCCGGGGTCTGAAACGACCCGAATTCGTGATCGTTGACGGTGCGCCGGGGCTGGAGGCCGCGCTCGTGGGGTTGTGGGGCGATGATCTACCGATCCAGCGCTGCACGGTCCATAAGCACCGAAACCTTCTGGCCCATGCCCCGAAGCACATGCACGACGAGGTCACCGAGGACTATCGGGACATGATTTACGCCGACACCGCGGCCGAGGTGGAGAAGCGGCGCAAGGCGTTTCTCCGCAAGTGGCGGCTGAAGTGCCGGGCGGTCGCCGACAGCCTGGAGGAAGCTGGCGACCGGCTCTTCACCTTCACCCGCCTCGATCCATCGCAATGGAAATCCGCCCGGACCACAAACGCCATCGAGCGCCTCAACGAGGAATTCCGCCGCCGGATCAAGACCCAGACCGTGCTGCCCTGCGCCGAGACCGTGCCCATGCTGCTCTGGGCGCTGCTGGCTTCCGGCCAGATCCAGATGCGCAAGGTCGATGGCTGGGAAACCCTCTCTCAGCCCATCGAGCCCATGCCTCTTGACCTCGCAGCCTGAAACAGCGATCCATCAGATGCTCGGAGTGCGCCGCCCGGGAATTTCCACAGCATTCGCGACACGACCTCCGAACGCGTGCACCAGATGGTCCACGGCCGGACGTTGTCAGCCGACACGGCGGTCCAGGTCGCTCTTCTGAACAATCGCGGGTTGCAGGCGAGCTACGCCGAGCTGGGCATGACGGCTGCAGATATCTGGCAAACGACGCTGCAACCCAACCCGACGGTGTCTCTTGGTCTTCTTGGTATCAATGCCGAGGGTCTCGCATGGCGTGCGCTCGAGGGAATGATCGCCAACAATATTCTGGCCCTGACGACAAGCGAACGCCGCAGTCGGATTGCGGAGACAAGGTTCAGGCAAGCGCAGTTGCGCGCTGCCGAGGAAACGCTGAGGGTCGCGACGGAAACCCGGCTTGCCTGGATCGAGGCTGTGGCGGCCTTCGAGGCCGCCAGTGTCGTACGAGACGCGGAAGCCACGGCCAACGCGCAGTCCGACCTCGCGCGTGAGCTTGGAGAGACGGGCTTCTTGAACCGGGCGGCACAGGCGCGTGATCAGGCCCTGTTCGCGGAGTTGGCTGGGCAGAGGGCGCGTGCGCGTCTGGATGCTCAGATCGCGAAGGAACGGCTTACCCGATTGATGGGTCTCTGGGGTACTGAGACCGAGTACTATGTGCCGGACGCCTTGCCGGCACTGCCAGGCCGGGCCGGTGCGCCCCGGGACGCTGAAGCTCAGGCTCTCGCGCGGCGTGTGGATCTCATCCTCGCCCGACTGGAACTGGAGGCTGTCGCTCAGGAGCACGGGCTGGTGAATGCAACGAGGTCTGTCACCGATCTCGAGCTGATCGCAGGCTTCGAACTCGAGCGCGAGGACACTGGCGCAGGAATCGAACGCGAAACGACACCGCAGGTCGAGCTCGAGTTCGCAATTCCCATCTTCGACAGCGGCGAAGCGAGACTGCGACGTGCCGAGATGGCTTATCTGCGCGCGGCACACCAGCTTGCGGAACGCGCCGTAACTGTAAGGTCCGAGGCACGCGCTGCTCAGGCCGAACTGGCCGGTGCGCATCAGATTGCGCGCCACTACCGCGACAACCTCGTACCCATGCGGGCGCTCGTCGAGAGCGAGACGCTGCGTGCCTACAACGGGATGATCGAGTCCTACACCGAACTTCTCGATGCCATCCGGGCGCGGCAGGCGGCTCAGATGGCGGAGGTGTCGGCGCGGGCAGACTACTGGAGAGCAGAGGCGCTCATGACGGCAGCGCTCTATGGCGGCGGCGGTGAGGGCGGCGGCGGCGGTGCCGCTCCGGAAATGGCCGCTGGCGGCGCACCCGGACATTGAGAAAGGACAACAGGATGA
>JAUIBJ010000674.1 GCA_030428025.1 Alphaproteobacteria bacterium | reverse complement strand
TTGGCCTCGGGCGACAGGTCGCGCACGAAGGCGGCCTCGGCCTCGGCGTCCTCGGGGCGGATCGGGCGGATGATGAGCGGGGTGCCGTCGGGCAGGTGGCCGTGCTGGACCAGATGCCTCGGATAGGGGTGGATCGCCACATGGTCGTAAGGGCCATGCCGGGCCGGCGGGCGGGAAATCCCGATCCGCGCATCCACCGCTAGAACGCCGTTGGGCCCGGCAAACAGCGGGTTGATGTCAAGCTCGCGAATGGCAGGCAATTCGCAGACCATATCCGAGACCCGCAGCAGCACGTCGATCACCTTGCCCCGGTCCACCGCCGGGCGGTCGCGGAAGGCGTCGAGAAGCCGGGCCACCCTGGTGCGGTTGATCAGGCGCTGCGCCAGCACCTCGTTGAGCGGTGGCAGCGACACCGCGTTGTCGCGCAGAATCTCCACCATCGTGCCGCCCGCCCCGAACAGGATCGCCGGGCCGAAGACCGGGTCGCGGCTGACGCCGATGACCAGTTCGCGCGCATCCTCCACATGGGCCATCGTCTCGACCGTGACGCCCTTGATGGTGGCGTCGGGGCGCAGTTCCTCGGCGGTCCTGACGATGTCGCGGAAGGCGAGCTTCACATCCGCGGCCGTGGGCACGCCGAGGCGCACGCCGCTCACGTCGGATTTGTGGATGATCTGTGGCGAGTTGATCTTGACCGCCACCGGGTAGCCCACGGTTTCCGCCGCGATCAGCGCCTGCGAGGCGGTGGCGGCCTCGATGGTGACGTTGATGGGGATGTGGAAGGCGCGCAGAATCGCCTTGGATTCGATATCCGACAGCATGTGCCGGCCCTCGGCCAGCGCGCTGTCGATGATCATCTGCGCGCCTTCGATATCGGGCGGGTCGTTTTCATGCAGCGGCCCCGGCACCTCCAGCGCGAGCATCCGGTTGCGGTGATGTTCGGCCAGATAGGAAAAGGCCTCGACCGCGCTTTCCGGCGTGGTGAAATCGGGCACGCCGTTCGAGGACAGAAGCTTGCGCGCCTCGCTGACCGAGGATTCGCCCATCCAGCAGGCCAGCACCGGCTTCTTGCCGCGCTTGGGCATGGCATCGACCAGCGCCTGTGCCGCGGCGGTGGCGTCGGTCATGGCCTGCGGGGTCAGCATGGTCAGCACCCCGTCGAAACCGGGATCGTTCAGCGCCGCCTCGACGGCCGCCTTGAACTGGTCCGGCGTCGCGTCGCCGAGGATGTCGAGCGGGTTGGCGCGCGACCAGTAGGGCGGCAGCACCGCGTCGAGCGCCTTGAGCGATGCCTCGGACGGCGCGGCCAGATCGACCTTCAGGTCGCCCGCCCGGTCGGCGGCCAGCACGCCCGCGCCGCCGCCATTGGTGATGATGCCCAGCCGGTTGCCCTGTGCCCGCTTGCCCGGCGAAAGGATCTCGGCGGCGGCAAAGAGATGGCCGAAGGTGCGCGCCCGCACCGCGCCGGCCCGCGCCAGGGCCGCATCGAACACCGCGTCATTGCCCATCATCGCGCCGGTATGGGTGTGGGCGGCGGTGGAGCTTTGGGTATGCCGCCCGGCCTTCAGCACGATCACCGGCTTCGAGCGTGCCGCGTGCCGCAGCGCCGAGATGAAGGTGGGCGCGTCGCGCACGCCCTCGACATATAGCAGGATGGCGTTGGTCCTGCGGTCGTTGGCAAGGAAATGGAGCACGTCGCCGAAGTCGATATCGAGCGAATTGCCGAGCGAGACGAGTGCCGAAAAGCCCAGGTGGTGCGGCGCGGCCCAGTCGGAAATGGCCGAGCAGAGCGCGCCCGACTGCGAAATCAGTGCCAGCTTGCCATCGGGCGTTTCCGAGCGCAGGAAGGTGGCGTCGAGCCCCAGCCAGGGCCGGACCAGCCCCACGCAATTGGGCCCCAGCACGCGCACGCCGGCCCGCCGCGCGGCCTCGATCAGCTTGGGCGCGTTCCCGGCCCCAGGGCCGCCGCCCTCGCCGAAGCCCGCCGACAGGACGATGGCGTTCTTCGTGCCCGCCTCGCCGCAATCGCGCAGGATGCCGGGAACCGCAGCCGCCGGCGTGGCGATCACCGCCAGGTCGACCGGCGCCTTGACGCTGGCAAGGTCGGGATGGCAGGGCATGTCGCCCACCCGCTCGTATTTGGGATTGACCGGATAAAGCTGCCCTTCGAACCCCGCCCGGCGGATATTCGCAAAAACCCGCCCGCCGACGCTTGTGGTGCTGTCGGAGGCACCGAAGACGGCGACCGACGTCGGGTCGAACAGGGCGGCGAGGGGCGCTTGGTCCATCCTCTGGTCTCCATTTCGTCAAACGCGTTCCGGGCCATCCATTCCCGGTGAATGCAACATCCATGCGACAGAACCGGCCTCAGGGGCGGAATACAGGCCGGTGCGGGCCGATCCTTGACCTGCATCAACCGGGCGGCTTTTCCGGGTATCTAAGCCGTCTGACGTCAGGTCAACCCGGTCTGTCTCCGATCAGCCGTCCTCCCGCGCAACGATGGCGGCGCCTTCGGTGATCCTCTCGTTGGGATGCAGCAGCACTGCATCTCCCGGCGCCAGCCCCCGCAGGATTTCCGCCGTAAGCGTACCCATGTGGCCGATCTCGACCTCGCGCAGCCGCGCGGTGCCGCCTTCGGCCACGAACACCGCCCAGGTGTTGCCCTGCCGGAAGAGCGCGCTGAGCGGAGCCTGCAGCACATCCCGGTCTTCCCATT
>JAUIBJ010000673.1 GCA_030428025.1 Alphaproteobacteria bacterium | reverse complement strand
TTTCGCTCATACCTCGGGTCAGCGTACGTGAGCCCACCGGATCGCCGGTGGCGAGATACGCCTCGACCACCCGCCGGAACACCTCGCGCGAGCGGTCGTTCATCTCTTCAAGAACCTTGCTGGCGTCGCTCATGCCCGGCTCATCCTGCTTCCGTAATCCGCCATTAAAGACCCAACGACGAAAAGGTCAATCGGGGTTGCGTTTGCCGTTTCCGCCCATGTATCCCGGTCGCACCGACAAGAGGGGACTTGCCATGCGGCCTTCCGGAAGAGACTTAAGCGAGATGCGGCCGGTTTCAATCGAAACCGGGATTACAAAACATGCCGAAGGCTCCTGCCTGATCCGTGTAGGCGACACGCAGGTGCTTTGCACCGCTACCATCGAGGATCGGGTGCCGCCATTCATCAAGGGCTCGGGCCTGGGATGGGTGACTGCGGAGTACGGGATGCTGCCCCGCTCCACCACCAGCCGCATGCGACGCGAGGCGACGGCCGGCAAACAAGGGGGCCGCACTGTCGAAATCCAGCGCCTGATCGGGCGCAGCCTGCGCGCCGGGATCGACCGGGTGGCGCTGGGCGAACGTCAGATCACCGTGGACTGTGACGTGCTTCAAGCCGATGGCGGCACCCGATGCGCCTCGATCACCGGCGGATGGGTCGCCCTGCGTCTGGCGGTGCAGAAACTGATCAAGGCCGGGGATGTGATCAGCGATCCAATGCCCGAATCGGTCGCTGCGGTCAGTTGCGGAATCTATGCCGGCCAGCCGCTACTCGATCTCGATTATCCGGAGGACAGCGAGGCCGGCGTCGATGGCAATTTCGTCATGACCTGCTCCGGACGTCTCATAGAAGTACAAATGAGCGCGGAGGGCGCCACCTTTTCCCGCGACCAGATGGCGGCACTGATGGACCTGGCCGACAAGGGAGTAGGCGAGCTGGCCGCGGCACAAAAGGCGGCGGTCAATGCGTAAGTTCGAGGGCGATACGCTTCTGGTGGCCACTCATAACCGCGGCAAGCTGGAAGAAATCGCCCATCTGCTGAAGCCTTACGGAATCAGCGTCGTCGGGGCCGCCGACAAGGGGCTGGCGGAACCGGAGGAAACAGAGACGAGTTTTGCCGGAAACGCCCGGATCAAGGCTCATGCCGCCGCTCGCGCCACAGGCCTTCCGGCACTTGCTGACGACAGCGGCATCGAGATCGACGCACTGGGCGGCGCCCCCGGCGTGCATACCGCCGATTGGGCGGAAACCGGCCAGGGGCGAGATTTCGCGATGGCGATGTCCAAGGCCCATGATCGCCTGGTGGAAAGCGGCGCGCCACAACCGTGGCGGGCCCGGTTCTGCTGCACGCTTGTGCTGGCCTGGCCCGATGGCCATGACGAGGTGTTTCCCGGAACCGTGGAGGGCAAGATCATCTGGCCGATGCGTGGCGATCAGGGTCATGGCTATGATCCCATCTTTCAGCCGGACGGGTACGAGGTAACCTTCGGCGAGATGGATCGTTGGGGAAAAAACAGGATTAGCCACCGGGGCGACGCCTTCGCCCGGCTGGTGGCGGGCTGTTTTGACTGACGACTGGCGGGCCGGCGGTTTCGGCCTGTACCTGCATTGGCCATTCTGTGCGGCCAAATGCCCCTATTGCGATTTCAATTCCCACGTGGCGAAGGAAATCGACCAGTCCCGCTGGAAAAGAGCCTATCTGAGCGAGATCGACCGCTACGCCGAGCTGCTGCCCGGGCGGGTTCTTAACTCTGTCTTCTTCGGCGGCGGCACACCCAGCCTGATGGATCCCGAGACGGTGGCGGACGTGCTGGACGGTGTGCGCAACCACTGGACACCAGCCAATGATTTCGAGGTGACGCTGGAAGCCAATCCAGGCTCGGTGGAAGCAGGCCGCTTTTCCGCATATGCCGAGGCAGGCGTTTCCCGTGTCTCACTGGGCGTTCAGGCTCTGAACGATACTGATCTGCGCCGGCTCGGCCGAATTCACAGCGTGGCCGAAGCAATTCAAGCATTTGATATTGCAAGAAAATACTTTCAGCGCGTCAGTTTCGACCTGATTTATGCCCGTCAGGATCAGAGCCTGAAGGACTGGCAGCGGGAACTCGCCTGCGCGCTCGACATGGCCGTCGATCATCTTTCGCTTTATCAACTTACAATCGAGCCGGGAACCGCCTTCGGCGACCGCCACGCCCTGGGCGGCCTGCGCGGCTTGCCCGATGAAGATCGCGCCCGTGACATGTACGATGCCACGCAGGACCTATGCACGATGGCGGGCCTCCCGGCCTATGAGGTCTCCAACCATGCCCGCCCCGGGGCCGAGTCCCGGCATAACCTGATCTACTGGCGCTATGGCGACTATATCGGCATCGGCCCCGGCGCCCATGGGCGGATCACGCTGGACAAGCGTTATGCGACGCAGACGTCCCTCATTCCCTCAACATGGCTTCGCGCGGCAGAGGCCGGCAACGGCGACGGAGAGGTCACGTCGCTCTCCGCACAAGAACAGGCCCATGAGTATCTGTTGATGGGCTTGCGGCTGACGGAAGGCATCGATCCGGCGCGGTATCGCGCGCTCTGCGGTAAGGATCTAGTCAGGGACAGGCTGGACTATCTTGCCGAGATCGGCATGATCACCTTCGACAAGACCCGCGTCGCCGCCACGCCGGAGGGCCGCGTCCTTCTCAACGCCCTGATCCGAGAGTTGCTGCCGGAGTAGACC
>JAUIBJ010000672.1 GCA_030428025.1 Alphaproteobacteria bacterium | reverse complement strand
GCATGCTGGAATCGACGACCGCGCCTTGCCCGCATTGCCACGGCACCGGCATCATCCGCTCGGACGACAACCTTGCCTTGCAGATCCTGCGCCAACTGGAAGAGGAGGGGACGCGCAAGCGGTCGCGTGAGGTGCTTCTGAAGGCGCCCGTGGCCGTCGTGAACTTCCTCTTCAATCAGAAGCGCGAGCATCTGGCCCAGATCGAGGCGCGCTACGGCATGTCGATCCGGATGGAAGCCGACCCGGCGATGGTCAGCCCGGACTTCTCGATCGAGAAGTTCAAGACCGCAACCCGCGTCGTGCCCGAGGCCGCGAGCCCGGTGATCTCGGTCGATGCGTTGCGGGCCGCGGATGAGGCCGAGGATGAGGAGGATATCGTCACCGAGGCCGACGACGATGAGGAAGAGGCGCCTGCGGCGTCCGAAGCGGAACCGGTGAAGAAGAAGAAGCGTCGCCGCCGTCGGCGGCGGAAGAATGGCGGTTCGGGGACCGACGCTCAGCCGGTGCCTGCCGACGCCGAGAGCGATGATACCGCCCCTGCAGAGCCGGTCGAAACGGAGACGGCAGAAGCCGCGCCTCCGGATGCGGCCGAGACGCCTGACGCGAAACCGAAGGCCAAGTCGCCGCGCAGCCGCAAGAAGCCTGTCGCAGCTGAGGTCGCCCCGGAACCGGCAGCCGAGGCCGAACCGGTCGAGGAGAAACCTGCGCCGAAAAAACGGGTCAGCCGCAGCCGCAGCAAGAAGGCGGACGAGGCCCCGGTTGACCAAATAGTCGACGATGGAGCGCCCGACACTGCCGAAGAGGCGCCGAAACCGGCCAAGAAAGGCACGACGTCGCGCAGCCGCAAGCCGTCCGCTTCAAAGGCGAAGGCTGCCACACCCGAGGCTGATGCTGCCGCGCCCGCGCCGTCAGCAGCCCCCGCACCAGAACCGGTGGCCGCACCGGCCACCGAGACGCTTCAGCCCGACCCGCAGTTGGCCGAAGCCACGGCCGAAGGGTCAACCCCGGAACCGGCTTCCGATGAGCCTTCGAAACCCAAGCGGCGAGGCTGGTGGTCCCTCGGCCGCTGAGACCGGAACAATCCAACCGAACAAGGAAACGCCGGACAATGTACCGGCGTTTCTCTTTTGGAACGGGCTATAGGCTCCGAGTATCCTGCGGGGCCGAAAGCCGCTCAGATCGACGGCATGATGAAATGCGGGCAGATGCCGGACCTTTCCATCGCGAGTCCGGGGTCGAGTCCCAATAGCGCGCCATGCCCCGTCACGAGCGCCGTTTTTACTCCCGCCGCAGCTCCTCCCAGAATATCGGTTTGCAGTGTATCACCGACCATCAGCACGCGATTGCGTGCGATGTCGGGAAACCGCACCAGGGTATGTTCAAAGATGTTCGGGAACGGTTTGCCGAAAAAGCGGGGCGTCACGCCCGTCGTGTCGGCAAGGCGATGCGCGAAATGGCCGGGTTCCTTGGAGAGTCCGGTTTCACGCGGGGCGACAAGGTCGGGGTTGCCGACGAGCACGGGCCGGGGACGGGCGATAAGCGTCGCTTCCAGCAGCGCCTGCCGCGTCTCGGTCCATTCGCCCGCGCCAAGAAGCAGGAAGCCCTCTGCTTCGTCATAGAGGCGCGGTGTGTCATCCAGAAAGACCGCATCGATATGGTCGATACCCTCGCGTCCATGCGCGCTTGCCGCCATCAGTCCCCAGCGCAGCCTCGGGTATTCGCCAAGCGCCGATAGCAGGACGTCGCGGGATGAGACGACATCGGCCTCGTCAAACCGGAATCCCAACCGCCGATAGCGGTCGAGCATGATCCGCTTGCAATAGCCGGCGGCGTTGGAGACGACGATGACGCGCTTGCCTGCGTCTGTGAGCGTCTCCACGACCTCGACAGCACCCGGTATCGCGCTTTCGCCCACATTCAGCACACCGAAAGCATCAAGCAGGAAGAGGTCAACCTCATCTACAAGCCCGGTCAGCCCGCCGACCGGGCGCGGCGCGGCCGGGAACGTCGCGCGGGGCAGGCGTGGACGAATGGATTCGTACGCCTCGAAGGCCCATATCGCATCGGTCATCGCCCGCATCAGATGATCGCGCCTCGTACCTTGGCCGAGACCCATTCAGACACGACGACCGCGAAGAGGATGACGAGAAGGATCAGCGAGACCTGCGGCCAGGCCAGCACGTTCAGCGAGGCCTGAAGCTGCAATCCGATCCCGCCCGCACCGACAAGACCAAGCACCGTCGACTCGCGGATATTGATGTCCCAGCGGAAGACGGCGATGCCGGCAAAGGCGGGCAGGATCTGCGGCACGATCCCGTAGGCCATGACCTGCAACGGGCTGGCGCCGGTCGCGGTCACCGCCTCGACCTGACTTCGGTCGATCTCCTCTATCGCTTCGTAGAGCAGTTTCGCGCAGAAGCCGACCGACCGGATGGCGATGGCGATGATCCCGGCAAAGACCCCCGGCCCGATGATGGCGATCAGGAGCAGTGCCCAGATCAGGGAGTTGATCGAGCGGGTAGAGACGATGATCAGAAGCGCAATTGGCCGGACGAAGCGCACCGACGGCGTGGTGTTGCGGGCGGCAAGAAACGCCACTGGAACCGCAAGGAAAAGCGCGCCGATTGTGCCGAGCGTCGCAATGTTCAGCGTGTCCCAGATCGGCCACCAGAGTTTTTCCATATAGGACCAGCGCGGCGGTGTTGCCCGGTCGAGGATATCGCCCG
>JAUIBJ010000671.1 GCA_030428025.1 Alphaproteobacteria bacterium | reverse complement strand
CCGCCTGCGCATGTTTCCCGATCAGGTCGGTCACGTCCACGGGGCGGTTTCCGACCACATGATCCTCGCCCATGACGATCATCTGGGGCGTATAGACCATGCTGCGCCCCGCGGCATGGGCGTATCCGCGCTGGCGGGCGGTGAACTGGGGGCTGGCGAAGGTGTCCTTCCAGCCGATGTAATCCCAGTAGTCCACATGCATCGCCAGCGCGATCACGTCCTCGCGCCCGGCCAGTTTGCGCAGCAGCGCATCGGCCGGCGGGCAGGACGAACAGCCCTGCGAGGAAAAAAGCTCCACCAGCACGGGGCGTGTCTGTGCCTGCACGGGCAGCGCCAGAAGCAGCAGGAAGGCGGTCAGGAGTGCGCCGTATCTGGGCATGGCAAAATCCGGGGCAGAAAGGTTTCTGGTCTGACGAGTCATATGCGCTGACCTGTAACATGGCCAATCAAGGTTTCGCGAGAGCGGTTCGCCTTGCAGCGGGTTTCATTGTGTGCGATAGTATACAAAACCGTCCTGCCCTTGATCGCATCCCCTGGATGGGCCAAAAGCAGGCCGGAAATGCCAGCCCCGATTGCGAAAGGACAGCCCGCATGCCCATCTCCGTTGGCCAGGATACCGCGAAGACCCGCAAGACCCTCACCGTCGCCGGAAATTCTGTTTCCTACTATTCCATCGCCGCCGCCGAAAAGGCGGGTCTGGGCGATTTCTCGCGCCTGCCCGCCGCGCTGAAGGTGGTACTGGAGAACATGCTGCGTTTCGAGGACGGCAAGACCGTCACCACCGACGATATCAAGGCGTTCTCCGAGTGGGCCGCGAATGGTGGTCGCGCGAACCGCGAGCTGGCCTATCGTCCCGCCCGCGTCCTGATGCAGGATTTCACCGGCGTGCCGGCGGTCGTGGATCTGGCGGCGATGCGCGACGGTATCGTAGCGCTTGGCGGCGACGCCCAGCAGATCAACCCGCTGAACCCGGTCGACCTCGTCATCGACCACTCGGTCATGATCGACGAGTTCGGCAACCCGCGCGCCTTCCAGATGAATGTGGACCGCGAATACGAACGGAACATGGAACGCTACCAGTTCCTGAAATGGGGGCAGGGCGCGTTCAACAATTTCCGGGTCGTGCCGCCGGGAACCGGGATCTGCCATCAGGTGAACCTGGAGTACCTCGCCCAGACCGTGTGGACCGACGAGGATCAGAACGGCGAGACCGTGGCCTATCCCGACACGCTGGTGGGCACTGACAGCCACACCACCATGATCAACGGCGTCGCGGTCCTCGGCTGGGGCGTGGGCGGGATCGAGGCCGAGGCGGCGATGCTGGGCCAGCCGATTTCTATGCTGATTCCCGAAGTCGTGGGATTTGAGTTGACCGGCCGAATGGTGGAGGGCACCACCGGCACCGACCTGGTGCTGAAGGTCGTCGAAATGCTGCGCGAGAAGGGTGTGGTGGGCAAGTTCGTCGAATTCTTCGGCGACGGGCTCGACCACCTGCCGCTGGCCGATCGCGCCACGATCGCCAACATGGCCCCCGAATATGGCGCCACTTGCGGCTTTTTCCCGATCGACGACGAAACCCTGCGCTATCTGGAACTGACCGGCCGCGACAAGGACCGCATCGCGCTGGTCGAGGCCTATGCCAAGGAAAACGGCTTCTGGCGCGGGGCCGATTACGCGCCGGTCTATACCGACACGCTCAAGCTGGACATGGGCAGCGTCGTGCCCGCCATCTCGGGGCCCAAGCGCCCGCAGGACCACATCGCGCTGGATAGGGCGGCCCAGACCTTCCACGAATATGTCCGAGGTTTCCGCGAGGGCCGCGACGTCAACGGCAAGTCGGAGATCCGCTGGGAAGACGAGGGCGGCGCACCCGAGCCGGTGGAGATCCCCGGCGACGAGGGGCACCACGCCCGCGGCTGGGTGAAGACCGAGGACAGCCGGTACCAGATGCATGATGGCTCGATCGTGATCGCCTCGATCACCTCCTGTACCAACACCTCCAACCCGTATGTGATGATCGGCGCCGGGCTGGTGGCGCGCAAGGCCCATGAACTGGGGCTCACCCGCAAGCCCTGGGTCAAGACCTCGCTGGCGCCGGGCTCGAAGGTGGTCACCGAATATCTTAAGGCGGCCGAACTGCAGGACGATCTCGACGCGCTGGGCTTCAACCTCGTGGGTTATGGTTGCACCACCTGCATCGGGAATTCCGGCCCGCTGGCGCCGGAGATTTCCAGATGCATCAACGACAACGACCTGATCGGCGTGTCTGTCCTGTCGGGGAACCGCAATTTCGAAGGCCGCATTTCACCTGATGTGCGCGCCAACTATCTGGCCAGCCCGCCGCTGGTGGTGGTCTATGCGCTGGTGGGAGACATGAATGTCGACATCACCCGCGAGTCCCTGGGCCAGGACAAGAACGGCAACGATGTCTACCTCAAGGATATCTGGCCGAGCCAGAAGGAAATCGCGGAGCTGGTGCAGAAGACCGTCAAGCGCGAATCCTTCATCGAGAAATACGGCGAGGTGTTCGAGGGCGACGAGAAATGGCGTGCGGTCGAGACCTCTTCGGGCGAAACCTATGACTGGCCGCCGCAATCGACCTATGTCCAGAATCCGCCCTACTTCCAGGGCATGTCGAAGGATCCCAGCACGATCTCCGACATCGAGGGCGCACGGATGCTGGCGTTGCTGGGCGACATGGTCACCACCGACCACATCTCGCCCGCGGGCTC
>JAUIBJ010000670.1 GCA_030428025.1 Alphaproteobacteria bacterium | reverse complement strand
TGTCTGGCGCGTGCAGTACTACAATTCGATGGACACACTCATTCTCGATACGTTCGAGGTTACGGGCATGCCCGACGTCGCGCTTGCCGCGACGGAAGACCTGACCGACAGCGCGGCGCGCATTCTTGATGTGCTGGAGGCGATCCAATGAGTTTCGAGGGCAGCTATCTGGGGGCGGCCGACAGGATTTCCCGGCAGGCCATCATGGAATGCAAGATCTGCTGGACGCCATACGACCCCACAGAGGGGGACGAATTTCGGCAGATCGACCCCGGCACGCCCTTTTCGGAACTGCCGGAGGACTGGTCCTGCCCGACCTGCTCGGGACCGAAAGAGCAGTTCATGGTGCTGGAAGACCCCGGGGCAGACGCCCTGAGGGAAGCGGCGCGCATCGATGCCGCGGTTGCCAACCTCGTGACCGATTTCACCGAAGTCTTTCACTCCAGGATGCGCGGCTTGCCGCTCGTCAACAAGGCGCTTCGGGTCGAGCCCGTAGGTTTCACAGCCTGGCAGGGGCAGATTCTGGGGGTCCTGGTGACGCCGTGGTTCATGAATCTCGTGCTGCTGCCGGATGGGGAGGACTGGTCGGGGCTGAAGCCGGGGGAGAAGGAGGTGATTTCCTTCCCTTCCGGTGAGTACGAGTTCGTGCATAACACGCGGGAAATGACGGGTGGCTACAAGGCCTGCTCGCTCTTCTCGCCGATGCACGAGTTCACCCGGCAGAAAGATGCAACCGACGTGGCCCGTGCCGTCATGGCGGCCCTTTTTCAGGAAGAGCACCGCGCCGAGACCGATCGGGCCGCCGATATCCGCGCCCGCCGCGAGGCGGAGCTTTCAGGGCCGCCGGCCCCGAGCGCCGAGAGCCAAGTCACAACCGAACCCTCGCGCCGCGCCTTCCTGACAGCGGGGCTTTCGGAAAAAAACCTCGGCTGATGTTCGACCGCCCCTGCATAACATCCCGCCTCGTGGCACAAACGGCCCCCGGCCTTCCGGTGGATCGCTACGTGATCGGAAAGCCGGTCGAGGAAGTGCTTTGCCTGCTTCCGCGCCTCTTCAACCTGTGCAGGGGGGCCCAGTCGGCTGCCGTCCGGGCGGCGATCGGGCTCTCCGTCGAGCGGGATTACATTGCGAACGACATCCTGCGCGATCACCTCGTCAAGCTTTACGTGACCTGGCCCGGCTTCCTGGATATGCCGCCCTCCGCACTTCCCGAGGACTGGAGCGGCGGCGGGGAAGCGCTTCTGCGGGCTGTTTTCGGGGCCGCACATGCGCCGCGCACCCCGCAGGAATTCACCATCTTCCTTCGGAACGAGACAGCATCGGCCCGAGCCCTCAAGCAGATTGCCCGGAGATTCGGGGCGGGTGACGCGGTTGCCGATGGGCTGCCGTCCGCGACCCACGAAACAATTTGGGCTGGCACGCCCATGGACAACTCCCCCGCCACGCGGCAGGCGGCCCATCCGGTAATGCAAGACATCGAGGCGCGGCTGGGGCGGGGCCCGCTCTGGCGCGCGGCCGCGCGTCTGTTCGATCTGGAAGCGGCCGCGCTCGGGCGTCTGCCGGAGATTCAATGCGCGAACGGTGCGGCCATGGTGCCCGCCGCGCGCGGGGCCTATGCCGTGTATCTGGAAACCGCAGACGGCCGGGTGTCGGCCTTCCGCAGAGTGACCCCCACCGACGCGCTTGTGGCTCGGGAGGGTGTTCTCGACCGCAGCCTTGCCACGCTTCCGGAGGCCAAGTTCGGGCTTGGTCCGCTCCTGCTCGACATACTCGACCCCTGCTGCCCGGTCCGTCTGCGGGAGGTGGCCCATGCATGAGATGTCGCTTTGCGAAGGCATCCGCCGCGTGGTCGATCAGGCAGCGGGACCGGAGGTTTCGCGCGTCACCCGCGTGCGTCTGGAAATCGGCCGCTTCGCCGGGGTCGAGAAGGACGCGCTGCGTTTCGCGTGGGAGGTGGTGATGCGCGGCTCCAAGGCCGAAGGCGCCGCGCTCGAGATGCTCGACCTTCCCGGTCAGGCGCTTTGCTACGATTGCATGAAAACGGTCGAAATAGCCCACAGGCTGGACCCGTGCCCGGATTGCGGTGGCGGCAAGTTGCTGCCGCAGGGGGGTGACGAGATGCGTATCAAGGATATGGAGGTGATCTGATGTGCACGGTTTGCGGATGCGGAGATGGACGGGTCGAAGGCGGTCACACTCATCACACCGAGGGTGACGCCCACGGACATGATCACCACCCTCACGCCCATCACCATGACCATGCCGACATGCATTTCGGCCATGGCCCCGCCGGCGTGGAGGTTCCGGGCATGAGCCAGAAACGCCTGTTGGAAATCGAAACCGGAATTCTCAGTCAGAACGACGCCTATGCAGCCGCCAACCGAGCCCGCCTCGAGGCGCTCGGGGCCTTCGCGGTGAATCTCGTCTCTTCCCCCGGATCGGGCAAGACGACCCTGCTTTGCGCCACCATCCGCGCGATGGACGGGAAGGTGGCCGTGATCGAGGGCGACCAGCAGACCACGAACGATGCCGACCGTATTCGCGAAACCGGCGCCCCGGCGGTTCAGGTCAATACCGGCAAGGGGTGCCATCTGGACGCGCACATGGTGGGCCATGCAATGGAACATCTCGATCTTGTCGGCACGACACTTTTCATCGAGAATGTGGGCAACCTCGTCTGCCCCGCCGCTTTCGATCTGGGCGAGGACGCCAAGGTGGCCATCCTGTCTGTC
>JAUIBJ010000669.1 GCA_030428025.1 Alphaproteobacteria bacterium | reverse complement strand
GTGACTTCTGCATGATCGCAGTCGCCAGCGGCCCGGAAATGTGATGACGTCGTTCCGTCCAGTCGAGGCACAACTTCGCCAGAGATTTTCCCGATGCCAGTGGCGGAACCTCGATCCCGATGTCATCAAGAAAGGCGCGATATCGAAATCCGGAAAATATGGCGTCGTTGCGGAGCGTGAGCACGTCGTGGGCAAGAAGGCGTTCGGTCATGAGGACGCCTAGCCTGCCGGCGATATGGTTGTAGCAACTGCGCGCGCGTCGTGTGTCTGCGGAAGCTCTGCCAGATCGGACCAAGTGTTCGGTGGGCGACAGGCTCGCCAACCCTTCTAGAACCCTTGCGACATCGGCGCTCGCGATCTGATGATAGACATACCGCCCACTCCGCAGGGAGGAGGTCAGACCGGCCAATTCCAGTTGCCTCAGATGTACGCTTGCCGTTTGCGGGCTGACATCGGCTGCGCAGGCCAGTTCCTTGTTCGTGAACGCGCGCCCGTCCATCATTTCGCACAGAATGCGGGATCGGCTAGGATCGGCAAGCGCCGCCCCGATTATGTCCAGTCTGGGTTCAATTGTCATGTCAGCCAGACTAGAGCCAGAGCGCCGGAACAGCCAGACAGAACGGTTCGAGAGCGGACGAAACAATTGTACTGCGGACAGTGTTCCGATGACTGCTTCATCCCGCAGAACGGACCTGGCCGCCCGCTCACCCCCAGGTCGGGTGGAAGCGCCCGGCGGGAGACAGAGTGAAGATCTCGCAGCCCTCGGCCGTCACGCCGACGGAATGCTCGAACTGTGCCGAGAGGGATTTGTCGCGGGTCACCGCCGTCCAGTCGTCGGCCAGCACCTTGGTTTCGGGACGTCCGAGATTGACCATCGGCTCGATGGTGAAGAACATGCCTTCCTCCAGCACCGGCCCGGTGCCCGCGCGGCCGTAATGCAGCACGTTGGGGGGCGCGTGGAAGACCCGGCCCAGGCCATGGCCGCAGAAATCGCGCACCACGCTCATCCGGTTGCCTTCCACGAAGCTCTGGATCGCGTGGCCGATATCGCCGAAAGTGTTGCCGGGCCTGACCGCCTCGATCCCCACCATCAGGCTGTCATGGGTGACCTGGATCAGCCGTTCGGCCTTGCGGGAAAGCTTGCCGGCCACGAACATGCGGCTTGTGTCGCCATACCAGCCATCGACGATCACGGTGACGTCGATATTCAGGATATCGCCCTCCTTGAGCCGCTTCTCGCCCGGAATGCCGTGGCAGACCACGTGATTGACGCTGATGCAGCTGGCGTGCTGATAGCCCTTGTAGCCGATGGTCGCCGATCTGGCCCCGGCATCTCGGACCTTTTCCTCGATCATCCGGTCGATTTCGCCCGTGGTCTGGCCCGGGAAGACATGGTCGGCCACCTCGTCGAGAATGCGCGCGGCCAGTTCGCCGGCCGTGTGCATGCCGGCGAAATCGGCGCGGTCGTGAATGCGGATGCCGTCCCGCGTCAGTCGTCCCTTGTGCTGCTCGTTGCGCACGGCTGGCTCCCGTTCATGCTCGTCTCAAGGCCTCTTTAGTGCACCCGCGCCCGAGTTGCCAGTCTCCGGGCCTGCGGCCTTCTGTATGAGGCCGTTCTGCGTTACTCTATTCCCATATAGGCAAAAAGGTAGGCACGATGAAGCATTTCCCCAAGGTTTTTCGCGTTTTGGCCGCCTCGGCCCTGATGGGCCTGCCCGGCATCGCACTGTCGGAAGAGTGCCTGGACGAGGTGCGCGCGCTCTGGAACGAGGGCGGTCCGCTCGACCCTTACCAGCGACCGCCGCATCGCAACACCAACACCGTGCGCGATGCCGACGGCAACGTCACCCGGGTGTTCGATGCGGTGATCGAAACGCCCCTGCGCACCATCGCCGGCGTTCGCGATACGCATATGACGCTGGCCATCGACAACGATGTCTGGACCGGCCCCGGCGTGGAGGGGCCCTGGACACCGCAGCAGGGCTTTACCGGCGACCGGCGCGCGGGGCACGAGGCGCAACGCCTGCAGCTTCAGGCCAACGCGACGGACGTTTCGTGCCTTGGCATGGTCGAGAAGGACGGCGCCACCTATCTGGCTTACAGTTACACATCGAAGACCGATCCCGACGAGGCGATGGGCGGGTCGTGGTTCGGCTCCACCGATACGGTCTATCTGGATCCGGAAAGCCGGCAGGTGATGATCTGGGAGATGGGAGAATTCAAATCGTCCTGGGCGCCCGAGCCCAATGGCGAAACCCATAGCTTCGTCTATGAATATGACCCCACGATCAAGGTGACGCGGCCGGAATGAACTCCAGCGTGCCGGCGACCTCGACCGCCGCCGGCGTGATGGCGCAGGCCAGGCAAAGGGTTTCCACCCCGGCTGTGGCCGCGACTTCGAAGGCCGCGGCATAGGCAGGGTCGATATCGGCGGCGAGGGTCACCGCGCGGCAATCCGTGCGCTGCACCAGAAAAAGCATCACCGCCCGGTGGCCCGCCCGGGCCATCTGGGCCAGCTCCTCCAGGTGCTTGCGGCCCCGCGTCGTGACGCTGTCGGGGAACTCGGCCAGGCCCGTCCGGCGCGACAGGGTCACCGACTTCACCTCGACATAGGCATCCGGCAGGCCCGGTTGGTGCAGCAGGAAGTCGATCCGGCTGCCAGTTCCGTATTTCCGTTCCGGCAGAACCGTTTCGTATTCCGAAAGCCCGGGCACCGAACGGGCCAGAAGCGC
>JAUIBJ010000668.1 GCA_030428025.1 Alphaproteobacteria bacterium | reverse complement strand
CCATCACGCTGTCGGGGAAGCGGGCCACGTTCACGCCCTTGTCGCGGAATTCCTGCAGGATCTCGCTCTGCGCGCCCGCTGCGTGGCCCAGTGTCCAGAGGCTGACCTCATTGCACGACACCTCGACCGCCTTGCGCTGCGCGTCGGTCAGGGCCTCCCACTTGTCCTTGTTCATGTAGAATTCGATGAAGCCTGCGGGCTGATGCCATCCGGGGAAGTAGTAGTTCTTCGCCACCTTGTCGAAGCCCAGCAGCCGGTCGACCAGCGGGAAACTCAGCTCCGTTGCGTCCAGCCGCCCGGTTTCCAGCGAGGTTGAAATCTCGCCCGTGGGCAGAGACATCGCATTGGCCCCCAGTTTCGACAGGATTGCGCCGCCCAGCCCGCCGATGCGGATGTTGAGGCCCTTGAGGTCTTCGGGCGCGTTGATTTCCTTGGTGTACCAGCCGCCGGCCTCGGACAGGATCACGCCGCAGGCCATGGGCACGAGGTTGTAGGGCTCGTAAATCTCGCGCCACAGCTCCAGCCCGCCGCCATGGTTGAGCCAGGAGATATACTGCATCGGCTCGCCGCCGAACGGGATCGAGCCGAAAAGCGCGGCCGCCGGTTCCTTGCCGCTGGCATAGGCGGCGAAGCTGAACCCCGCGTCGATGGCGCCGACGCTCACGTTGTCGAAGATCTCGAAGGCGGGCGACAGCTCGCCGGCCAGCAGATAGTCGAACTCAACCTCGCCGCCGGTCAGCGTCGAGACGTTTTCGACGAAGCGCTTGGCGGCCGGGTCGAGCACCGGCAGCGCTCCAAAGGCACTTTGCATCGTGTAGCTGTCGGCCATGGCCGCTGTCGCGGTGGCCAGCGTCAGCACGGCGCCGCAGATAGTTCGTTTCATGAATGGTCCTCCCTATGAATCAGATGAGCCCCGTTACCAGAACGGGAAAGGCGATGAGCAGCCCCAGCACGAGAAGCTGAAGCAGGATGAAGGGGGCAACGCCCCGGTAAATCTCGGTGGTGGTCAGCCGGTCGCCGGCGGCGCCGCGCAGGTAGAAGAGCGAAAATCCGAAGGGCGGGGTCAGGAAGGACGTTTGCAGGTTGACCGCCACCAGGATGCCGAACCAGACCAGCAGGGCGTCGCCGGTGAGGCCATTGCCGAAGTCGAGCCCTGCCACGACGGGTGCGAAGATCGGCATCAGGATCAACGTGATCTCCAGCCAGTCGAGCACGAAGCCCAGAAGGAAGATCGCCGCCATCACCACCGCAAGCACCGTGAACGGCCCGGTGCCGAAAGCGGTGATCCCAGCCTCGACCAGATCGTCGCCGCCGATGGCCTTGAAGACGGCGGAAAAGCAGGTGGCGCCGATCATCACCAGAAGCACCATCGCCGTGGTGGTCACGGTCTCGCGCGCGGCCTCCATGATCAGCGACAGGCGGAACCGGCCATAGAGAAGGGCGATCAGGATGGCGCCGAAAGCGCCCAGCCCGCTTGCCTCGGTGGGCGTGGCGAGCCCCGCCACGATCGATCCCAGCACCGCCACCACCAGTGCCAGAAGCGGGCCCAGATCGCGCAGCAGGCGCAGAACCGAGCCCTCCGCCTCGCGCGCAAGCTGTGGCAGGCCGCGCGCCCGCACGGCCACCAGCGCCCCATAGACCGCGACCAGAACCAGCCCCGGCCCGATGGCGCCGGCGAACATGTCCGGCACCGGCGTCTGCAACTGGTCGCCCAGCACGATCAGCATGACCGAGGGCGGAATCAGAATGGCCAGCGTCCCCGAGGCTGCGACCAGCCCGGCGCTGGTGGGCCTGTCGTATCCCGCCTCCTGAAGCCGGGGCAGGGCCAGCAGTGCCAGAAGCACCACGGAAGCGCCCACGATGCCCGAGGACGCCGCCAGCAGAACCCCGATCACCAGCACCGACAGGCCCATGCCCGCGGCACTTCCCCCCAGGGCCCGCTGTGCCGCCCGCAGCGAGCGTTCCGCGACGCCGGTCTTTTCCAGTACCAGCCCCATGAAGATGAACATCGGGATCGCCACCAGCAGCCAGTTGGACAGCACATTGGCATAGATCCGGCTGGTCAGCAGGTTGAAATAGGCAGTGGGCAGCCCGGCGATGAGGATGAAGAGCGCCGAGGATCCGGCCAGCACCAGCGCCACGCGATAGCCCGCGAGGATGCCCGCCAGCGTCAGCGCCGCCATGGCGAGGGGAAGCGCCGCCTCGCTCATCGCGCCCGCCGGATCAGGCGAACGGTTTCCAGCGCCACGGCCCCCGCCAGCAGCGCCAGGCCGAGAGGCAGCACCGCCTTGATGAGCCACAGATCCTCCAGCCCGCCCGAGCGCGAGCCTTCGTCCGAGGTCCAGGCGCGGGCGGTGAAATCCCAGGACGCGGGCAAAATCAGCGCGAAGAAGGGCAGGGCGAACATTAGGTTGCCCAGAAGGTCGATCCGCGCCCGCGCGCGATCGCCCCGCCGGCGATAAAGGAAATCCACCCGCACATGCGCGTCGCGCAGCCAGACCGCCCCGGCGGGCAGCAGCCCCACCATCACCAGCAGGTGCCATTGCAGGTCGAGCAGTGAGTTCAGCGTCACCGCCCGGCCCAGAAGCGGCCAGCCGCTCTCGAAACTGACCAACGGGTTGATGTCGAGCGCGCTGCAGACCACCTGCAGAACGATTGCCAGCATCAGCAGGATGACAAGCCAGGAAAGTCCGCGCAGAAGCGCCCGCGCCCAAAGGCTGTCTTTCTCCTCCAT
>JAUIBJ010000667.1 GCA_030428025.1 Alphaproteobacteria bacterium | reverse complement strand
CGGCCAGCCGGTCCTCGTTGCGCAGCGCCATCGACGTGCGCGCATACAGCACTTCGTTCTGCAGATGCACCGACAGCTGCACCGACATCAGCTTGACCAGCGCGATGGAATCGGCGGGCTGCCAGGGCGAGATGGGAAACCGAAAAAGGAACATCTCCGGCGCGCCGCGTCCGCGCGCCATGTCGTTGATCTCGTTGAGCCGTGCATTCACCCCGGCGGCATAGGCCTTCAGCGCCGCCTGCGTGCGCGCGTCCTGCACATTGACCGAGTCGCGGGCCTGGCCATACAGGTCGAAGCGGCGCATGACCTTGTCGATCTCCAGCGTCTGGGTGCCGAAGACCTCCGACAGACGGCCCTGCACGGTGCGGCGCATCATCACCATCTGCCACAGCCTGTCCTGCGCATGGGCATAGCCCAGGCCGAAGAAACTGTCAGTATCGGTGCGGCCGAAGACATGCGGTACGTTGGAATGGTCGCGAACGATCTCGACCTGCGCGTCGAGCCCGGCCACGGTCAGGTGCTTGTCATAGTCCGGCAGCGAGCGCGCGAGCAGGAAATAGATCACCACGATGACCAGCACAGTGAGCGCCACCATGCCGCCGGCGATCCGAAACAGCCATTTGAAGACCTGGCCCATGCCCTGTGCGCGTCCTGCTTTGCCTATCGGCGCTGATAGTGAGAATCACCTGGCGAGACAATGGCGCCTGTTGCCGTGGCGGCGAAAACCGGCGAAGCGCCGGCGCGGTAAGGGGTCATCCGCCCCCCTGCCCGTCCCGTTCCGAATGCTTCCGGATTTTCCTGCAAAACAGGTGCGTTACAGGCCCAACTTGTCGCGCATGAAGGCCAGCGCCACCGACAGCCCGTCGGGCGCGATGCCGTGGCCGGTGCCCTTCATCACATGCGCGTAAACATCCTTCCAGCCTGCCGCCTGCAGCGCCTCGGCCGCCTCGGGAAGCGATTGCGGCGGCACCAGATCGTCCTGATCGCCATGCACCAGCAGAACCGGCGGGCGGCTGACCACCTCGTCCTTCAGCAACTCGGGCGCCAGCAGGCGGCCCGAGAAGGCGACGATCCCCGCCACCGGATCCTCACGCCGGGGCGCCACATGCAGCGCCATCATCGTCCCTTGCGAGAAGCCGAACAGAACCACCTGTTCCGGCAGCACGTCCTCGTCGACCATCAGCGCGTCGAGGAAGGCATTGAGGTCTTCGGTGGCCGCCATCATGCCGCGCTCGGCCTCCTCCTCCGACGAACCGTCGATCCAGGGGATCGGGAACCATTGCAGGCCCATGGGCATCATCGGGATGGATTCGGGCGCATCGGGCGCGACGAAAAGCGTGTCGGGCAGATGCTCGCCCAGCACGTCCGCGAGCCCCAGCAGGTCGGCCCCGTTGGCGCCATAGCCGTGCAGGAACACCACGACCGAGCGGGTCTCACCGGACTGCGGCCCCTTGCGGCCGGCTTTCAGGACGCGCGTCATCGGATCCCTTCCCTCTGTTTCGCCACCCGGTAGTAGGCCCATAACAGCCGAGCCGCAACCGATCTCCACGGGCGCCATGCCTCGGCCATGTCCCGCAGGTCGCGTTCGCGCGGGCGTTCGGGCAGATCATAGAG
The DNA here is from genome assembly GCA_030428025.1 of Alphaproteobacteria bacterium. Lineage (GTDB taxonomy): Bacteria > Pseudomonadota > Alphaproteobacteria > Rhodobacterales > Rhodobacteraceae > Roseovarius. Next base: position 1,122 of record JAUIBJ010000667.1, on the reverse strand, counting down.
CAGCCGCGCGGCCTCCTGCAGGGCCAGATCGCCGGGGGCGAAGACATCCGCCCGGCCGAGGCTGAACATGGCATAGATTTCGGCCGTCCAGATGCCGATGCCCGGCACCTGGGTCAGCTCGGCCACGATCTCCGTATCAGCTTTGTCTCGCAACGCCTTAAAATCAATGCGCGCCTCGGCCAGAGCGCGGGCATATCGGATCTTCTGGCGGCTCAGCCCCACGGCGCGCAGATCGTCGTCGCTGGCCCACATGATCTTGCGCGGCCCGGTCAGCCGGGCCGCTTTCATTCGCCCCCAGATCGCATTGGCCGAGGCGACGCTGACCTGCTGGCTGACGATGGCGCTCAGAAGCTCGGCAAAGCCGTCGGGCCGGCGGCGCAGGGGCAGCGGGCCGGTCAGTTGACGCGCATGGGCAAGGCGCGGGCAGACCGTTTCCAGGTGGTCGGCGCCCTCCTCCACATCCGCCAGCGTGTGGATGATCCGCCCGGTCACAGCCCCGCCACCCAGTCGAGCGCCGCCTCGACACTCGCCACCTTCGGCGCCTCGGGCTGCGGCGGCCGGTCGATCATCGCAACCTCGATCCCCAGATCCCGGGCCGCGACAAGCTTCGACCGGGGCGCCTCGCCGCCCGCGTTCTTCACCACCAGCCAGTCCACCCCGAGCCGTTGGAACAGGTCCCGTTCCTCCTCCACCGAAAAGGGCGGCCGACCGACGAGGTATTCGCCGTTCGGAAAGGGAAACGGCCCCTCGGGCGGGTCGATCTGTCGGCAGATGAGGCGCGCATGGTGCAGATTGCCGAAGCGTTCCAGCGTCTGCCTGCCGGTGGCCAGAAACACCGTTGCGCCGTCCGGCACCAGCGCCGCCACATCCTCCTCGCCCGCGACCCGCGTCCAGCGGTCCCCCGGTTCGGGGGACCATTCCGGCCTGAGGAGTTGGCAATAGGGAATTGATTCCTCACAGCAAATCCGCGCCGTCCGGTGGGAAATCCGGTGCGCGAAAGGGTGCGTGGCATCGAGCACGGCAGTGATGCCCTCAGCCGCGAGATACGCGCGAAACCCCTCGTCACCGCCGAACCCGCCATGGCGTGTGGGCAGGCCCGTGGGTTTGGGCGAGCGCGTGGCT
>JAUIBJ010000666.1 GCA_030428025.1 Alphaproteobacteria bacterium | reverse complement strand
ATCCGATCGAAGCGGGCAAGCTGGCGGACGGCTCGCCCGACCTCTACTTCCGGGGATTCTACTGCTGGAACTCCGAGGTGGGGGCAAAGACCCTCGGCATGGCGAGCTTCTACTTGCGGGCGGTGTGCCAGAACCGGAACCTGTGGGGCGTCGAGGATTTCCAGGAGATCAAGATCCGCCACTCGAAATACGCCGCGTTGCGCTTCGCACATGAGGCCGCGCCCGCGTTGACGCGGTTTGCCAATTCCTCGCCGCAGGGGTTCGTGAACGGGATCCGGGCAGCTCGACAGCAGGTCGTGGCGCGGAGCGATGAGGACCGTGCCGATTTCCTGCGTAAACGCGGTTTCTCGAAAGCCGAATCCGGCAAGATCATCGAGAAGGTGCTGATGGAGGAAGGCCGCCCGCCCGAAAGCATCTTCGACTTCGTCCAAGGCATCACGCGACTTGCGCGCGACAAAACCCAGCAGGATGCCCGCCTCGACATGGAAGGGCGCGCCAAGAAGCTCCTCGACCGGGTCGGTTGAGGCGAACTTCGATAGAGCGACCGCCTACAAGCCTGGCGGTCGTTTCACCTCACTTATCACATGCACGCCGCTGGCCTTGCCCGATAGGGCAGGCGCCTTCGGGATTCGTGCAATACAGCGAGACCCCCATGACCCCCCAGGAAGAAACCGTCATCCTCGAGGCCCGTGAAATCCTCGGCCGCTATCTCAGCCGAAACCCCGTCATCGATAGCTGGCAGGCGCTTCTTGACTATTGCGCGCTGACGGTGCGCGGGCCGATCGAGCGGTTCCACGTGCTCTATCTCGACCGCAAGAACCGGATCATCTCCGATGAACTCCTCTCGACCGGCACAGTCGACCATGTTCCAGTCTATCCACGCGAGGTGATCAAGCGGGCGCTGATGTTGAACGCCAGCGCCCTGATCCTGATTCACAACCACCCGTCGGGCGATCCGACGCCTTCGGAGGCCGACCTCAGCATGACCAAAGAGATCCAGAAGGGGTGTCGCTATCTCGGCCTCACGCTGCACGACCACATCATCGTCGGCGCCGGGACGGAACTGAGCCTGGGGGCCCTGGCCAAGCTCTGACGCGCCATTCGGATCTGCAGCCGTCGCCCCTTGGAGGACGAGGGCGGCGGTTCGGTCTTTGACGGTTTGAAGCGGGGAGAGAGGCTCTCCGCACCGTCGGAGATATGCCCATGTTCGACCTTCCTCTCCAAACTCAGCCGGAAACACAGAAGACAGGTTTGCCGCCGAGCTTCCTGACCGTTCTTGCAGATCAAGACTTGCCGTTTGCGCTCACGACGGCTTGCCACGCGTCGGCGGCTCTGATGTCCGGGCAGGCACACCCCAAGGCACTGGAGCGGTTTGCCACGCTGGCCGAAGCCATGGATGGGGCAATCGTTCATGCCGAAAATGTCACCCCTGAAGACGCGCCGCGCATCCTGGCGATCCTCGATCGAGAGGGCCGCCTCGTTCTGGCCGGGGCTGTCCATGGTGGCGGGGTCGCATGGTGCCACCCGGTCTCGGATGCCGCCGAAGCCCGCGCCGTCGTGTCCGAGGCCAGCCAGGCCCGCGGGCAGGCGATGCGGGCGACCGAGTGGCATGAACATGGCCTTGCGCGACGGCTGCGGCACCACGCCGACGTTCTCGATGCCCGTCTTGTCGATCCACTCTGGCGTGTCTTCGCGTCTCGCGCCCTGCAGATCGCGGCGTGACGCCCGAGAGTCAGAGAAGGGCAGGGGAGGATGTGAGCCTAGGAGGACGAGAGAGCCTCGGGGTTCAGATCCTTTCCCTCATTTCGGAGTTTCCAATGTCCAAGATCGAACCCACCCTGGCCGCGCCGATGGCGCCGTCCAGGATTGATTTCGCAGCCGTGCTGGCTCGGCAGTCCGAGCGTGACGCGCGGATCGCAGCTTTGCGTCCGGCCAACAAGGAGCGCCTCTTCGATGGCCTGACTGCCGCGGGCATCACCCATGTGACCGTGAGCTTTGACGGCTATGGCGATAGCGGCCAGGTTGAAAGCATCGAAGCCTACGCTGGCGACGCCGAAGTCACTTTCCCCAAGACCCAGATCGCCTATGCCGCATTGACCTGGGACGACCCGGAGGTCGAGATGCGGGCGCTTTCGCTCGAAGATGTCGTGGAGCAACTGGCGTACGACTTGCTGTCTGACACCCACGGCGGTTGGGAAAACAACGACGGGGCCTACGGTGAGTTCTGTTTCGACGCGAGCGCTCGCTCCATCCACCTCGAGTTCAACGAGCGCTTCACCTCGTCCGAACTCTATACCCACGATTTCTGAGGGGGCGGCGATGGCACATCCGTATCACCACGCCCTGTCATCGGTGAAGAAATGGGGCGGTACGGTCGAGGATTACCTCGCCGTCCATTCCTGGTTCGACCAGAGCAAGGAGATCACAGCCGACTTTCGGCACCGGGCGCTGCGCCACCATGCCGAGGGCATCTTCATGGCCGAGACAATCTTTGGTCCGACGCTTACGCTCTCGACCGGACGCATCATCCCGACCCGGTGGGTCGGCGAGCAGCATGTTAAGGAGGACCTCGGCTTCATCCCGAGCTTCGCCGATTGGGTGAAGGCCATTCGGCCCGAGCCTTGGATGGGTCGGACCGAACGGATCGAGGCACAAGTCGATCCGCATCTCGCTTCGCCCGTGGTTGAGGTCATGTGACATGACCGATCCCACTTATCGACGTCTTGGCTTGCCGCC
>JAUIBJ010000665.1 GCA_030428025.1 Alphaproteobacteria bacterium | reverse complement strand
GTTGGCCGATTTCTTGCGCAGGTCGTCATCCTGAGGGATCGCGGCCAGTAGCGGCACGCCCACGGCCTCGGCAAAGGCCTGCGCCTCGCCCGAGCCGTCATCCTTGTTCACGACAAGCCCCGCCACACCGACATTGCCGCCGAGCTTGCGGAAATATTCCACCGCCGAGCACACGTTGTTGGCCACGTAGAGGCTCTGCAGGTCGTTGGAGCCCACGAGAATGACCTTCTGCGCCATGTCCCGTGCGATCGGCAAGCCGAAGCCGCCGCAGACCACGTCGCCCAGAAAATCGAGCAACACATAGTCGAAATCCCAATCGTGGAAGCCCAGCTTTTCCAGCAACTCGAAGCCGTGGATGATGCCGCGTCCGCCGCAGCCGCGTCCCACTTCGGGCCCGCCGAGTTCCATGGCGAATACGCCGCCGCGCTTGAAACACACGTCACCGATCTTCACCGGTTCGCCGGAAAGCCCCTTCTTCGTGGAGGTCTCGATGATCGTGGGGCAGGCCTTGCCGCCGAACAAGAGGCTGGTCGTATCCGATTTCGGGTCGCAGCCGATCAGCAGCACCCTCTTTCCCTGTTCGGCCATCATGTGGCTCAGGTTGGCCAGGGTAAAGGATTTCCCGATACCGCCCTTGCCGTAGATCGCGATGATCTGGGTCTTCTTGGTCGGCTCCTCGGTAATCAGATCGGCGAGGTCTTCATTGGCCTCGTCGCGCAGACGTTTGTCGAAGTCTTTGAGGTTGGGCACGTCGTCTTTCACGCTGCGTCCTTCCAGTTGAGTATCATTTTCAGGCAGTTCGGATCGTCGAACGCCGTGCGATAGGCGGCGGCCGCATCGCGGGCCGGGGCCTGGTGGGTGATCAGCCCGTCGAGCGACAATGCACCGCTTTCCAGAAGCGCCCTGACGGCGATCAGATCCTGTTGCGCCCACTCGGCGGCCACGCGCAGCCGGGCCTCTTTCATGAAGGCCGGCGGGAAGGCGAAGCTGACGCCGTCGGGATAGAACCCCGCAAGCACGATCTCTCCGCCCTTCGCGAGACGTCCGATCAGGGTGTCCAGAACCGCGGCATTGCCGGATGCGTCATAGATCGTGGCATAGTCGCGGCGCGGATCCTCCTGCGGAGAAAGAACCGCGTACCCCTCGGCCCCATCGCGGCGGCCGGGCTGGGTTTCCCAGACCGTGGGGGCCGGAGCCCCCGCCGCGATCGTCAAGCGGGCAAGAAGACGCCCGAGCACGCCGTGGCCGACGATGAGTTCAGGCATCGCCCGCTCCAGCCCGGACATCGCGTGACGGGCGGTCGCGGCCAGAGCCAGCAGCGCTCCCTGTGGGCCCGCCGCGGAATCGATTCGGATGGCCCGATCCGCCCGAGTGACCAGACGCCCGGCGGCGCCACCGAACAGACCGAAGGCGCCGTCGAAGCAATCTGCGCCGGGCACGAACACCGTATCGCCCGCCTTGAACCCGGTCCCCGGCGCAGCCTCGACCACTTCGCCCGCCGCTTCGTAGCCCGGCACAAGCGGATATCCCATTCCCGGAAACGGGGGCATCCTACCGGACCAGAACAGTTTTTCCGTACCGGTGGAGATGCCCGAGTGGGCGATATCTACGACCAGATCGTCCTTGCCCGGCGCCTTGAGCGCCAGAGTGTCTAAATGAAGATCCTCAGGACCATTCAGGAAGACAGCGCGGGTATCCATGATCGCCTCCCTTTGCCAGGTCTGGCCGCTACATACGGCTCGTAGACCTTTTGTCAGTCTAGGCAGACAAGTGCATGTGTCAAGTTTTTATTACACTCATCGGACCAGAGTCAGGCCCGCTTTACACATGTCAGCGCGCTGGTGATGTAGGGGCGCGGGGCGCGCGGGATGCGGATACCCTCAAACCCGGCGGCGCGGCAAAGCCCGGCGATTTCGCTGGCCGAGCGGGTTTTCCCGGCACCCATCGCCATCGTGTAGAACGCATAGTAGATGTCCCCCGACCGTTCCGGTCGGTCGCCCCCCGCCATCGGCTCGGACACGAAGAGCCGCCCGCCGGGCGGCAGGGCGTCGTGAACCTTAGTCAGCAACGCCGAGACGGTGTCGTCGTCATGGTCGTAGAGCACACGGACGAGCGAAACGGCATCCGCTCCACGCGGAAGCGGTTCGCTGCGGAAGCTGCCGGGATACAGCGTCACCCGCGCTGTCAAACCTTCCTGCGCAAGATGCGCCTCGGCCGCGGGCAGAACCTCCGGCAGATCGAAGAGGTCGGCCCTTGCCTGCGGGCAAGCGCGCAACACGTGGCTGAGGAAGACCCCGGCACCCCCGCCCACGTCCAAAAGGCGCGCAACCCCGGTCATGTCGATCATGCGCAAGCTGTCCTGAGCGACCAGCACCTGCGACAGAGCCATCAACTCGGAATACCGCGCGGCCACGTCCTCGGACACCTCGCCGGCGGCACCCTGCACGTAGGGCCAGAATCGCTGCAACTCCGTCTCACCGCCGCCGCGCAGCAGCGCCACTGGATCGGCCATGTCGGCATAGAAGGCCCGGTTGTGGCGAATCATCGCCTCCAGCCCGGGGACACCCAGCAGCGCCGCACCCCGGCGCGACAACGCATATCGCCCCCGGCTCCCCCGCCTCAACAGCCGAAGCGCAACGCCGGCGCGCAGCAGCTGCGCCATACGGTCCGGCGAAATCCCGGCCCGTATGGCCAAACCGCTGACCGATTCGGGCCCCTCCAGCAAGCTGCGCAGGATGCCC
>JAUIBJ010000029.1 GCA_030428025.1 Alphaproteobacteria bacterium | reverse complement strand
GCCGTAATTTCCGGGCTTCGCACATCCCTCGCCCCAGCTCACGATCCCGGTCAGGATCATGTTGCGCTCCCCCCGCGTGGCCGGCCCGCCGGAATCGCCCTTGCAGGGATCGCGCCCGCCCGACTTGCGCCCGGCGCAGATCATCCTGTCGGATATGTAGCCGGTCAGATCCGGGGCCGAATCGCAGGTCTCGTTCGACACGCGCGGCACCGAAATCTTCAGCAGCTTTTCGGATTTGCCCTTCACATCCGGGTCGGTCCGACCCCAGCCCGTGACCAGAAGCCGCTCGCCCACCTGTCCGTCGCTGACCGCCAGCCGCGCCAGGGGAATCTCCGTCACGCTCGAGGCCAGTTTCCAGACCGCGACGTCGTAATCGAGCAGCTTGTGCTCAAGCTTGCCGTATTCCTTGTGAACGACGATCCTCTCCACGTCGATCAGTTCGCCCCCCTCCGTCAGCGACCTTGTGCCCACCAGAACCTGCACCTTTTTGGGGTTGCGGTAGACCATCTCTCCGGTCTCCTTGTCCCGCTTCGCGCTGCAATGCGCGGCGGTGACGACCAGATCCGGCTGCACCAGCGCGCCGCCGCAGAAATGCAGCTCGCGCCTATCCTTGCCCGTTCGCTTCAGCAAAAGCCCCACCTGAAACGGGTTGTCGGCCGCGCTCGCCTCTTCGCCGCCGATGATGGTGGGCGGATTGTCCGGCGTCGGCTCCGGCAGATCCTGGGCAAGGCCCGCCGTGGCGGCACCGATCACAAAGACCAGCCCCGGCCAAATCCTCCAAACCGCGCGCATCGGCGCCTCCCTTTCCATGTCGAGCGAGTCAGTACGCCACCACGGTCAGCAACTCGTCGAGTTTCTTGTCCTCGACGCCGTTGCAGCACACGTATTTGACGCTCGACCCGGTCACGTAAAGCCCCGGATAGGGCGAACAATCCACCGGATCGACGGCCCAGTAACGGGCGTTGATCCACCATGCGTACGCCCCGACATAGGAAAGGCAGCTGTAGCTCAGGAACCAGTCCTTATAGTCGCCATTGGCGATGACGATGTAATGGTTCTGGTAATACTGAACCAGGACGTACTGGGTTTTCTTGTCATCTTCCAGCACCGCGTATTTGTTGCTGTTGATGTTGATGAACTTGCCGCTTTCATTGTCCTGCAAGTAAACCTTCTGCCCCCCGGCCAGCAATTCCGGCCCCGGTGCGGTTTCGGGGTGCTTGTAGGACAGGTGAGTCAAATCCGCCGGCGGCATCTCGTCGAACATCTCGGGAATTTCCGGGCGGGTCATCTAGCACCTCCTTTACGCGACGGAATGCGCCATCCTCGCAACTTCCGGCTGAAAAGCAAGCGCTCGTTTTCCCGCAGGTCACCCCACGTGATACAGTGTCTTGAAAAGCTTGGGGTCGATGCTGTCGGCGGCGAAGGTGTCGCCTTCGGTCAGGATGCTGACCGCATCGTGGCTGTGCAGGCTTTCCTGATGGCTGGCCATGATGCGGAAATCGCCAATACGCGGGTCTTTCTGCAACTGCTCGCAAAACAGCCGCGCCGCATCCTCGACGAAGATCGGGTTGGCGGCGTTGAGTTCGGCAAAGGCCTGCTCGTCCTCGCGCTTGACCATCACCTGCGTCTCGGTCGGCACCGCCGCCCGCGCCATCTCGATCAGGTCCTCGAACCACAGGCAGCGGGATGCGGCACAGTCGATCTCAACCGAAATCCGTGCCACCGAGCGTTGCGAATGCGGCGTGGCCAGCTGTCCACGGGCCTGACGCGCATGTTCGCTCAGTTCCAGCGAGCACGGGCAGGTCGAGGAATACACATAGTCGAGATGCATGAACTTTCGCCGCACCCCGCCCTGTTCGACCAGCTCCAGAGCGATGTCGTAATACTGGAACCCCTCCAGCCCCGACCGCAGCGAACGGATCTTCATTGGATAGGAAAACCGCATCTGGATGCGCGCATCGAGGCTGTCCAGATCGGCTATGTAATCGTCCAGCGCCGCCTCGATCACCTCGAAGCTGAAGGTCTTTTCGGCATGCTTGTAGAAACTGCGCATTATCCGCGACATGTTGATGCCCTTCTTGCCGGGCTCGAGGCTGACCGTTCCGGTGACCGAGGTTTCCAGCGTCAGATCACCGTTGTCGCGGGTGTGAAAACTGATCGGCAGGCGGAAATTGGAAATCCCCACATGCTGCAGATGCTGGCGCGCGCCGCGAATGAGCGAGGCCGGCCCGTTCTGCAGATCGGGCATCGACGCGCGATAAGCGGCGTCAGGGCGGAACTCCTCCGGATAATCGCGGCGCAGCACGGGATAGTTCGAGACCTCGCCGCGCGGCAGAAGACGCGCCACGGCCGGGTCGAGATCGGCCACTTCCTCGGGGCTGGCACTGGCCGCCCAGGCACGCAGCAGCGACAGGGCCTCTTCGGCCTCCTCGCGCTCCGGCGCCTTGTCCAGCTTGCGGGTCTGGATGTTCATCGACGGCCTTCCTTCCTGTCCTGCCCCTATCACATAATGCATCGGGGCGAGGATTGCTAATCTCGTATATTCCTACGCCGAATGCGACAGGCTGGATCATTTCGGCTGGTCTCGGCGCGCAGGCCGGCCACGACGGGCTTGGACTCGGGCGGCAAATGCCCCAGACTTTCACTATCCGCCTCAACCCCGGTGTTCCGAATGCACGACATCCTCGATCTCGACCGTTTCCCCCTCGATCGCCCCGGCAGCCCCGCTTGGCAGGCGCTGGTCGATCGCTGCCGCGCCGACCTGGCGGCAAACGGCATGTTCAACCTCGACGGATTCATGCACGCGCAGGTGGCCGCGCAGGAAGCTTCGGCGATGATGCCGAAATTCGACAGCGACGCCTTCCGACACGAACGCGCGCATAACATCTATTTCCTCAAATCGGTCGAAGGCTTGCCCGAGGACCACCCCGCGCTGACCCGCTTCCGAACCGCCAACCGCACTCTTTGCGCCGACCAGATCGCCGAAAGCGCCCTGATCCGTCTTTACGACTGGCCCGATTTCGCCAGCTTCCTCGCCGCCACGATGGACAAACCGGCGCTTCACACCATGGACGACCCGCTCGCCCGGGTGAACGTGATGGCCTATACCGAGGGCCAGGCGCTCAACTGGCATTTCGACCGGTCCGAATTCACCACCACGCTTCTGTTGCAGGCACCAGAGGCGGGCGGCGATTTCGAGTACCGCACCGGGTTGCGCAGCGATGACGACCCCAATTACGATGGCGTCGCCCGGATGCTCGCCGGGCAGGACGACCGGGTGCGCCTTCTGCACCTGACCCCCGGGGCGCTCAACGTCTTCAAGGGCCGCAACACCGCCCACCGGGTGACGCCGGTGCAGGGGGCCAAGGCGCGGGTGATCGCGGTCTTCTCCTATTACGACCGGCCCGGCGTGGCCTTCTCCGAGGAAGAGCGCACCGGCTTCTACGGGAGGGCCTCATGAACGTGGATCCGGTCTTCAAGGACGAACGCAAGCTCACCTATCTCAACGCCGAGGGCGCCGACAAACCGCTGAAATCGCCGCTGCCGCAAGACGTGCTGGACCGCGCCCGCGCCTATCGCCTTGGCCGCCTGCGTGCCGAGATGGCACGGCAGGACGTGGCGGGCTTGCTGCTCTACGACCCGGTCAATATCCGCTACGCCTTCGACTGCACAAACATGTCGATCTGGACCGCCCACAACCCCATGCGGTATGCGCTGATCCTCTCGGGCGGACCCGGCATCATGTTCGAATTCAAGGGCTGCGAGCATCTTTGCGAGGGCCTCCCCGGCATCGACGACATCCGCAATTCAATCGCCTGGATGTTCATGGCCCGGGGCGAACGCGCACCGGAAGCGCTCGCCCTCTGGGCCGACGAGATCGCCGACCTCTTGCGCCAACATGGCGGCGGCAACATGCGGCTGGCGGTGGACCGGATGGAGCCCGAAGGCGGCTTTGCGCTCGCCCATCGCGGGGTCGAGGTTATCGACGGCGGGCAGGTCACCGAAACCGCCCGGTCCATCAAGTCGGCGGATGAAATCGCCCTGATGCAATGGACGATCCGCGTCTGCGAGGCCGGCATGGCCCGGATCTACGAGCATTCCCAGCCCGGCGTGACCGAGCGAGAGCTTTGGGCGCATCTGCATTTCGAGAACGCCCGTTCGGGCGGCGAATGGCTGGAAACCAAGCTGCTCACCTGCGGGCCCAACACCAACCCGTGGTACCGCGAATGCTCAGACCGGGAATGCCGGCGGGGCGAGATGATCTCCTTCGACACCGACATGATCGGGCCCTATGGCTATTGCGCCGACCTCTCGCGCAGCTGGACCTGCGGCTATGTGCCGATGACCGACACCCAGAAGCGGCTTTACCAGACCGCCCGGGCGCAGATCGAGCACAACATGGCGCTTCTGCAGCCGGGGCTGAGCTTTGCCGAGTTCAACGCCAAAAGCTGGCGCATCCCCGAGGCCCATGTCGATTACCGCTATTCTCTGGCGCTGCACGGGGTGGGCATGGCCGACGAATGGCCCGTGGTGTTGCTGCATCCCGATTTCGAGGCCAACCATGGCGGCCGGATCGAGGAAAACATGGTGCTCTGCGTCGAAAGCCTGATCGGCGAGGCGGGCAGCGAATCGATCAAGCTGGAGACGCAGGTGCTGGTGACGGGGGACGGCCCGCAGAGGCTCGACAGTTTCCCGTGGGAGATGTGAGGCACCCTTGCGAAGCCCCCGGTTCCGGGTCACGCACGGGCCGTGCTATACTCCGCCGCAACCGGACCAAAGGGTAGTGGACATGCCCGCGATAGATTTCTGGTATTCCATCGGCAGCACCTACAGCTACCTCACCGTCATGCGGCTGCCGGGCGTGGCGAAATCGGAAGGCGTGGAATTCCGGTGGCGGCCGTTCAACGTGCGCCACATCATGGTTGAACAGAACAATGTGCCCTTCAAGGACAAGCCGGTGAAAACCGCCTATATGTGGCGCGACATCGAGCGGCGGGCCGAAACATACGGGCTGCGGCCGGCGGTCCCGGCGCCCTATCCGCTGCCCGGGCTCGTGCTGGCCAATCAGGTGGCGACGCTCGGGGCCGAGGAGGGGTGGGTCGAACCCTACACCCGGGCCACCTACCGCCGCTGGTTCGAGCGCGGACAGCCGGCCGGCGAAGAGCCGAATCTGTCCGACAGCCTGTCGGAGATCGGGCAGGATCCGGCCCGCGTCCTTGCATCGGCCCGGTCGGATCGCATCGCCGACGCGCTGGCGCGCGAGACGGAGGCGGCGAAGGCGCTCGGCATCTTCGGGTCGCCCACCTTTGCCGCGGCCGGGGAACTCTTCTGGGGGGACGACCGGCTGGACGATGCGCTGGCCTGGGCGAGGCGGTCCATGTAGATCCGCCCGCCGGGCCGACAACCGCACCGACGTGATGCCGACGCGGTGCAGACACCGAAAACCCGGCCGTTGAGCAAGAGGGCCGGCGCTCAGACCGCCTCCAGCGCCTGAAGCACATCGGCGATCAGGTCGGCCGTGTCCTCTATCCCCACCGACAGCCGCACCAGCCCCGGGGTGATCCCCAGCGCCGCCTTCTGCTCGTCGGGCAATCGCTGATGCGTGGTCGTGGCGGGATGGGTCGCGATCGATTTCGCATCGCCCAGATTGTTGGAAATCAGCACAATATCCAGCGCGTTCAGGAACCGGAAGGCCGCCGCCTGCCCGCCCCTGATATCGAGCGAAATCACCGTGCCGCCCGCGCCCATGTCGCGCCGGACCAACTCGTACTGCCCATGCGACGGGTGGCCGGGATAGATCGCGCGCTCCAGCTTGTCGTGGTTTTCCAAGACCTTGGCGAGCTCCAGCGCGGTCGCCGCCTGCGCCCGCACGCGCAAATCCATCGTCTCCATCCCCTTCAGCAGCACCCAGGCGGTGAAGGGCGACATCGACCCGCCGGTATGCTTCATGTAGGGCTCGACCGTCTTGCGGATGAATTCGCGCGTGCCAAGGATCACCCCACCCAGCGTGCGCCCCTGCCCGTCGATATGCTTGGTCGCGGAATAGACGACCACATCCGCCCCCAGTTCCAGCGCCCGGGAAAACACCGGCGTGGCAAAGACGTTGTCGGCAATCACCGTGGCCCCCGCCGCGTGGGCGATCTCTGCCACGGCCGAGACATCGACAACATCGAGCGTCGGGTTGGCCACCGTCTCGAAGAAGACGGCCTTCGTCTCCGGCCGCACCGCCCTCCGCCAGGCCTCCACGTCCGTGCCATCAACGAAGGTCACCTCGACGCCGAACCGCGTCAGTACCTCCTCCAGAATGTAGAGGCAGGACCCGAAGAGCGCCCGCGCCGAGACCACATGGTCCCCCGCCTTCAGCATCGAGGTGAGCGCGCCCGAGACAGCGGCCATGCCGCTGGCGGTGGCAAAGGCATCCTCCGCTCCCTCCAGCGCGGCGATCCGGTCCTCGAACATCCTCACCGTCGGGTTACCGTAGCGGGCATAGATGAACTCGTCCGGTCCCGCCTCAAGAAACCTGGCCTCGGCGGCCTCTGCGCTGTCATAGACGAAGCCCTGCGTCAGAAAGATCGCCTCGCTGACCTCGCCATACTGGCTGCGCCGGGTGCCCGCATGCACAAGTTTCGTCCGCGTGTTCCATTTGTGTTTCATGTCCGACCTCCGGGGGGCCCGCGGCCCCCATGAAAAAACCCCCGTCGCGGCCAAGCGAAAGGGGGTTCCTTCATGCCAAGCCTCTTTAGCGGAGTTGTTTAACGTGGCCCGCAATCCGGTAACAAATCGCCACGACATCGCTTTAGCGCGCAGGCGGGCCTGCGTCAATCCCGGGCCCCCTGTCACGGTCCTTTAACAGGAGTTTCAAATTGCTGTCGTATGCAGCGCGTAGCTGCTTTCCACAAGATGTAGTGGGATTCGAGCTGTATGCCGCTCATGCAGATCACCGCGGGGCCAGAGGGGCCTAGGCTTCACGCCACGGAAAGACCGCTCTCTCCGGCACTGGAAGAGACGCTGCGCACGCCGGGGCCGATCATCGTCATGCTGCACGGCTTCAAGTTTGCCCCCGGCGACCCGGTTGGCTGCCCGCACCGCCATATCCTGTCGCTCAACCCCACCGAGGACTGCTGGAAGGCACTGAGCTGGCCGCGCGAGCTGGGCTTCGGCACCGGCTTTGCCAAAGAGGGGCTGGCCATTGCCTTCGGCTGGCCCGCACGCGGCACGATCTGGCAGGCCTATCGGCGCGCGGGCCTGGCCGGGCGGGCGCTGGCAGATCTGGTGAACATGATCGCGCGGCTGGCCCCGGGCCGGCCGGTCAACCTGCTGGCGCATTCGCTGGGGGCGCGCGTGGTACTGTCTTCGATGGCGCATGTGGGCGAAGGTGCCATCGGCCGGGCGATCCTGCTCAACCCTGCCGAATATGGTGGGCGGGCACGGGAGGCGCTGACCACGCCTGCGGGCCGCGCGGCCGAGGTCGTCAATGTCACCAGCCGCGAGAACGACCTGTTCGATTTCCTGCTTGAGCGGCTGATCGCCCCGCCCGAGCAGGGCGATGCCACCCTGGCCCAGTCCATGCCGCGCCTGCCCAACACCGTCACGCTGCAGCTCGACCACGTCAAGACGCTGGGTGCGCTCAATGCCAGCGGATTTCCCATCGCACCGCCCTCGGGGCGCATCTGCCATTGGTCAGCCTATCTTCGCCCCGGCGTCTTCAGCCTCTACCGGACGCTTTTGCGAGAGCCCGAGAGCCTGCCGCTGTCCCGGCTGCGCGCCATGGCGCCCGACTCGCCTGATCCGCGCTGGTCGAGGGTGCTGGCCCTGCCGGACATCCCCCTGCCCTTCCCGCAACGCCGCAATGCCCCGCTCTGATCTCAGGCCTCGTCCTCGCCCTTGGACTCGGTGCCATGCGCCTTGAACAGTCCGCCCTGAAAGATGAAGAACAGGAAAATCGCCGCAGTCAGGCCGAATGTCTTGAAATAGACCCAGGCCTCCTCGGACATGGTGCGCCACACCAGCTCGTTGATCACGGCGAGCGCGAAGAAGAAGATCATCAGCCGCCGCGTCAACAGCATCCAGCCGCGATGGGTGAGAGGCATGACCCCTTCCATCACGTATTCCAGCCAGCTTTCGCCGCGTAACAGGCCCAGGCCCAGCACTCCGCCGAACAGAAGATAGATGATCGTGGGCTTCATCTTGAAAAAGCGCGGGTCGTTGAACCAGACGCTGAGCCCCCCGAAGACGATGATCAGCACGGCGGTCATGATCTGCATCTTCGACAGATGCCCCGTCAGCCGCCACAGCACCGCCATCGCCGCAAGGAAGACCGGGATGAACCCGGCGGTGACCACGATGAACCCGTCATAGGCGGTACCGCCGATGGTGAAGCTCTCGTCCTTGAGCCAGAGATAGGCCACGAAAAAGGCCACGATCGGACCCAGTTCCAGCCCGGTCTTGAGCCCCTGATTGATCTTCCGTTCCGCCATCGCCTGCCTGCCTTTCACCCTCCGAATTCCACGATCGCCGCGCCCGCGGCGATGAGCGACATGAGCGCGATCCGCCTCGGGCCCACGGTTTCGCGCAGTACCAACCAGCCTATCAGTGCGGCAAAAACCGTAGAGGTTTCCCGCAAGACCGCCGCCTCGCCCACCTTGTCGAGCCGCGTCGCCAGCATGATCGACCCGAAGGACATATATGCCACCAGCGCGCCGATCACACCCCTTGTCATCAGTGCGCGCGGATCGGGCCGGTCGGGCATGCGCCGCCATCGCGCGAAGGCATAGAAGGGGATCACAATCCCGTCGATCATGAAAAGCCAGGCCAGAAAGGTAAACGGATCGGCCGTGGCGCGGATGCCATAGGCGTCGATGGTGGTATAAAGCGCGACGAATAGCCCGGTCATCACCGCCAGCGCCAGCGCCGCCGGCAGGGTCTCGCGCGCCGCGATCAGATGGCGCAGATTATAGACGGCAAGCCCGTAGATGCCGGTCAGAAGTGCGCCCACCCCCAGCCATTGGGTAACGGTGAAGACCTCGGAAAAAAGCAGCCAGGCGCCGATCACGGTGAAAAGCGGCCCGGTGCCGCGGACCACCGGATAGACCACCGTGTAGGCCCCGCGCGAATAGGCCATGGCCTGCAGGATCTTGTAGATCAGGTGGATTCCCCAGCAGAGCCCGAAGATCGGCCACATGTGCGGCTCGGGCCAGGGCACCACGAACAGCGCCAGCGGCGCCGACATCAGGCAATAGCTCGCGTCGATGGCGCCGCGGCTCAGCCACGGGTCGAACCGCCCCTTCTGCAGCGCGCCGAAGACCGCGTGCAGAAAGGCCGCGATCAGCGCCAGCCCCATGGCCAGCTGACGCCCGGCCTCGGTGCCCTCTTGCGATATCAGCCAGTCGCTCAGCACCGCGCGCGCGTCCACCCGGCCCGGGAACCGCGCGGCGGCTTCCGCGTTGGACCGCCATGCCCGAAAGCGTCATGGCCATGTTCGACCAGATCATCAGCGAGTTCCGGAACACCTTTTCCGCCGTGCCCGCGCCGGTGGCCTTTGCCCGGTTGAGCGCGGCGGCTCTCCTGTCCGCCGCGATCGGTTTCGAAAGGGAATGGCGGGAAAAGCCGGCGGGGCTGCGCACCCATATCCTTGTCGCTGTCGCGGCCTGCCTTTTCGTGATCATCGGCCGGGAACTGGCGGCGCTCGATTTCGGCGGCAAGGGCGAACAGCGCAACGACCCGCTGCGGATGATCGAGGCGGTGACCGCCGGGGTGGCCTTTCTGGCGGCCGGGCTGATCTTCACTGCCAAGGGTCAGGTGCGCAACGTCACCACGGGCGCCTCGCTGTGGCTGGCCGGCGCGGTGGGGCTGGGCTGCGGCGCGGGACAGATGCCGCTTGCGGCCATGACCACGGTGATCGTCGTCATCGTGCTGTTCGTGCTGCGCCAGATCGAGAAATGGATCGGCACCTACTGACGCGGTCACTCGGCGTCCAGCCCGGTGAGCGCAGCGGCGAATTCCTCCGGATCGAAGGGCGCCAGATCGTCGATCTGCTCGCCCACGCCGATGGCGTGGATGGGCAGGCCGAACTTGTCGGCCAGCGCCACCAGAACCCCGCCCTTGGCGGTGCCGTCGAGCTTGGTCATCACCAGCCCCGAGACATCGGCCAGTTTCTGGAAGGTCTGTACCTGGGACAGCGCGTTCTGCCCGGTGGTGGCATCGAGCACCAGCAGCGTGTTGTGGGGCGCGCTGTCGTCCTTCTTGCGGATCACGCGGACGATCTTGGCCAGTTCTTCCATCAGGTCCTGACGGTTCTGCAATCGCCCCGCCGTGTCGATCATCAGCAGGTCGGCCCCGTCCGCCTGCGCCTTGGTCATGGCGTCGAAGGCGAGGCTCGCCGGGTCGCTGCCCTCGGGCGCGGTCAGCACCGGCACTCCGGCCCGGTCACCCCAGATCTGCAACTGTTCCACAGCCGCGGCTCGGAAGGTGTCGCCCGCGGCGATCACCACCGACTTGCCCGCCGCCTTGAACTGGCTCGCCAGCTTGCCGATGGTGGTGGTCTTGCCCGAGCCGTTCACGCCCACCACCAGCACCACCTGCGGCCGCTTGGGGTAAAGCGGCATCGGACGGGCGACCGGCTCCATGATCCGGGCGATCTCGGTGGCCAGAAGCTCCTTTATCTCCCGGCTTGACAGGCGCTTGCCCATGCGTCCCTCGGCCATGTTGGCGGTCACCCGCAGCGCGGTGTCGACACCCATGTCGGCGGAAATCAGAAGTTCTTCGAGCTGCTCCAGCATCTCGTCGTCAAGCACCCGGCGCACCACCGTCCTTTCGGCGCCCCGCCCGAGGATTCGGTTCAAGAGACCCGTTTTTTCCGCCGCGGCCTGTGGCGCCGGCTCGGCACGCGTCGCGGGAGCGCGTTCCGGCGAGGGCGCTGGCTCCGGCGTGGGCGCTGGCTCCGGCGTGGGCGACGGCACCGGCGCGGGATCAGCCTCCGGCGCGGGCGCCGGGGCGGCGGGCGGTTCGGGCTCGGTGGCCCTCTCCGGCACCCCTTCCTCGCCCCCCTCCTCGACAATGGCGTCAAGCCCTTCCTCGAGCTTCGAGGAAGACTTGAACAACCGTTCCTTGAGCTTTGAAAAAAACGCCATGCGGCCTCCGGGATTACGTTACTTCACCTAATCCCATTGGCCGGGATATGGAAGCCTTGGCCTGCCAGCGACGCCCGCATCCTCTGGTCACCGCCGGGCCCGACCGGAGCGCAACAACGCATTCCTTACGTCCGCCCTTCTTTCCCCGGCTTCTTCTGACGCGAAAGTCACGCTAAGATCGAACGAACCGCCGCAAATGGAAGGACCGGATCATGTCGGAAGCAGCCAAACCCGCCACCTGGCGCGTCGTCATAGCCTTCATCCTCGACCTGATCTTCAGCTTCTTCGTGATCGGCTATCTGATCGCCGCCGTCACCGGCGACACCACCGACGGCGGCTTTGAACTGACCGGCCTGCCGGCAATCATCCTCTTCGCACTCTGGATCCTCTACATGGTCGGAATGCCGCGCCTCGGCGGGCGGCTGTTCCAGCGGCTTTTCCGCGCAATCTGAGGGGCTTGCCCCTCAGACCTCATCCGGAAAATGCTTGATGGTCAGGCGGATTGGATTGGGCGCGGCCTGCCCCAGTCCGCAGATCGATGCATCCGCCATCGCCTGGCACAGCTCTTCCAGAAGCCCCTGATCCCAGCGGTCCGCCTGCATCAGTTTCACTGCCTTTTCGCAGCCCACCCGGCAGGGGGTGCACTGGCCGCAGCTTTCATCCTCGAAGAACCGCAGCATGTTGAGCGCGGCGGCGCGGGCCGAGTCATGATCCGACAGGACCACCACCGCTGCGGACCCGATGAAGGAGCCATGCGGCTGCAGCATGTCGAAATCGAGCGGCACATCGTTCAGCTTGGCCGGCAGAAGACCCGAGGACGGCCCGCCCGGCTGATAGGCCTTGAAGGCGTGGCCGTCGAGCATGCCGCCGGCGGCCTCGATCACGTCGTCGATGGTCGAACCGGCAGGCAAAAGATAAACCCCCGGCGCCTTCACCCGTCCGGAAACGGAAAAGGAGCGCAGCCCCTTCCGACCGTTCTTCTCGGTGCCCGCCAGCACCTCCTTGCCCTCCCGCAGCACGCGGGTGACCCAGTAAAGCGTCTCGACATTGTTCACCAGCGTGGGCCGGTCGAAGATGCCAACCTGGGCCACGAAAGGCGGCCGGTGGCGCGGCAGGCCGCGCTTGCCCTCGATCGATTCGATCATCGCGCTTTCCTCGCCGCAGATATAGGCCCCGGCGCCGCGGCGCAGGTCGATATGGCCCTCCTCGACGATACCGGCCTCCTCCAGCGCGCGGATTTCGCGGCGCAGGATCTCCAGCACGGCGGGGTATTCGTCGCGCATGTAGATAAAACAGGTCTCGGCCTCCACCGCCCAGCCGGCAATCAGCATTCCCTCAAGAAAAACATGCGGTTCCCGCTCGAGGTAAAAGCGGTCCTTGAAGGTACCCGGCTCGCCCTCGTCTCCGTTCACGGCCAGATAGCGCGGGCCTTTCTCGGCACGCACGAAGCCCCATTTCCGCCCCGAGGGGAAGCCCGCGCCGCCAAGCCCGCGAAGGCCGGAATCGAGCAGCTCCTGTTGAACGGTCTCGAAATCGCCGTCCTTACGCAGCTTCTCCAGCGTCTGGTAACCGCCACTTTCGCGATAGGCCGCAAGCCCTTGATAATCCGGCAGATGCGCGTGAGTATCGTTCGCCTCGATCGCGGCTTTCACCTTGTCCGGCGTGGCGTGGTCGATATGGTTGTGCCCCAGTTCCAGAACCGGCGCTGTGTCGCAGCGGCCCATGCAGGGCGCCCGCAAAACCCGCACTTCCGAGGGGTCGAGCCCGTCTTCCAGCGCCCTCTTCAGCGCCTGCGCCCCGGCCAATTCGCAGCTCAGCGAATCGCACACCCGGATGGTCAGTGCCGGCGGCGGCGTCTCGCCCTCCTTGACCACGTCGAAATGGGCATAGAACGTCGCCACCTCATAGACCTCGGCCTGCGCGATGCGCAGTTCCTCGGCCAGCGCGCGCAGATGGCCCGCCGAGAGATGGCCGTATGCGTCCTGAATGAGATGCAGGAATTCGATCAGCAGGTCCCGCCGGCGCGGCCGGTCGCCCAGAAGCGCGCGCACCTCTTCCCAAGGCTGATCCTCGAGTTGACGGCCCTTGGGCGTGTGACGGCCCTTGCCGCGCCCCGACTTCCAAACACCCTTGCGCTCATCCAGTGCCATCAATCGGCCCCCTTTGTCCTGCTGGTCGGGTTTTACTGGTGGCAAGGCTACAACGCGAGGCCAAAAACGACAAAACCGGCCCCGGAAACGTTGCCGGAATGGTAACTTTTCCTGTAGTAAGCTTCGGGTGAGTGGACGGGGCGCCGGCGGGCCGGCGTTGGGGGCGAAAGGAAGGCGCATCGTGCTGCTGTTCGCCATTGTGACGGCTCTGCCATGCATTTTTGTCGGTCTGGCAGCCATTTACGGCGGGATCTTCGTGTGGCTGTCGATCAGCTATCTGACGCTTCTCGTGCCGGTCATGGACCGACTGATCGCCCATGCGGGCGAGAATGCCGACCCGGAGGCCGAATTTCCCGCCGCAACGCCGCTTCTGGCAGGGTTGGGTCTCGCACATTTCGCGCTTCTGGGGTTGGCCGTCTGGGCCGTGGGCGGCCCGAGCGGGCTGAGCGCGGTGGAACGTGTGGTGCTGGCCCTGGCGGCGGGGATGATCTTTGGCCAGATTTCGCATCCGGCGGCGCATGAACTCATCCACAAACCCGCCCGGCCGCTACGCTTTCTCGGCAGGTCGATCTACAGCTCGCTTCTGGTGGGCCACCACGCCAGCGCGCATCTTCTGGTGCATCACGTCCATGTGGGCAGCGACGCCGACCCCAACAGCGCGCCGCG
>JAUIBJ010000664.1 GCA_030428025.1 Alphaproteobacteria bacterium | reverse complement strand
TCGACGCGGCGCGCGTCAGTGGCGCTGGCGGCGGGCGGATTATCTTCCGGCACATCCTGCCGAACTGTCTCGCACCGCTGCTGGTCTCGTTCACCTTCGTCTTCGCCTACGCGATCCTCGCCGAGGCGGCGCTCTCCTTCCTCGGGATCGGCCCGCCGCCACCGCAACCCTCCTGGGGCAACATCATCGCCGAGGGCCGCGACTACTCGGTTGAGGCATGGTGGATCATGCTCTTCCCCGGCCTCGCAATCAGCTTCTCCGCTCTCGGCATCAACCTGCTCGGAGACGGCCTGCGCGACGTGCTCGACCCTCGGCTCAAGATCGAGGCATGACCATGCTGGATGTCAGGAACCTCACCGTCGATTTCCGGGTGGACAGCGGCTGGATCCGCTCCGTCGACGACGTGAGCTTTGCTCTCGACGCGAAATCGAGCCTCGGGATCGTGGGTGAGAGCGGGTCGGGCAAATCCGTCACCGCCCTTTCGATCCTGCGCCTGCATGCGGAACGGAACACGCGGATAGCGGGTCGGATCGACTTCGACGGACAGTCGTTGCTGGAAATGCCCGAGAAGAAGCTGCGCGAACTGCGGGGCCGTGACATCGCGATGATCTTTCAGGACCCGATGCATTCGCTGAATCCAGTGCTGAACATCGGTGAGCAGATCGGCGAAACCCTGCGGATCCACCAAAAGCTCGACGGCCCTGCCGCCGAAAAGGCCGCAATATCGCTGCTCGACATGGTGCGGATCCCGGATGCCAGACGCCGGATCACCGACTATCCGCACCAGCTTTCGGGCGGGATGCGCCAGCGGGTGATGATCGCCATGGCCATCGCCTGCCGACCGCGCCTCCTTATTGCGGACGAACCGACAACAGCGCTCGATGTGACCGTGCAGGCGCAAATCCTGGAGCTCCTGCGGGACCTGCGAGAAGAGATCGGCATGTCCGTCATCCTGATTTCCCACGACCTCGGCCTTGTCGCGGAATTCGCCGAGCGGGTACTGGTGATGTACGCGGGTGAATTGGTCGAGGACGCCGGCGCACGCACCATATTCGAGCGTCCCGCACATCCCTATTCCGAAGGCCTTCTTCGCGCGATCCCCTCTGCGGATCACGACACCGACAGGCTCTACACCATTCCCGGCCGGATCCCCGATCCGGGCAGCCGCCCGCCCGGATGCAACTTTGCCCCGCGCTGTGCGCTGGCGCAGCCCTCCTGCTCTGTCGGGCCGCCGCCGCTGGAGAACTTCGCACCCGATCACCGGATCCGCTGCCCTATCCGCATGGAAGCGAGGGAGCCCGTCTCATGAAGGACCTCGACACCAGCACCCCGATCATCCGGGTCCGCAACCTGAAGCGCGACTTCAAAGTGGGCTCTCGCGGCAAGGACAAGGGCATCCTGCGCGCCGTCAACGATGCCAGTTTCGATGTGATGCCCGGCGAGACGCTGGGGGTCGTAGGCGAGAGCGGCTCGGGCAAGTCGACCATCGGACGGATGCTCGTGGGGCTGTTGCCCGCCACCGGAGGCGAGATCGAACTGTTCGGAGAGACAATCACCGGCCCCCGTGGCAAACGGGCGCTGGCGAAAGTCCGGCACCGGCTGCAATTCGTCTTTCAGGACCCACATGCGGCAATGAATCCCCGGATGCGGATCTCGGACGTGATCGCCGAGCCCATCGACATCAAGGGCGGCTGGTCCCGCAAGGATCGTGCGGACCGGGTGGCGGAGCTTCTGGAACTCGTGGGGCTCTCGGCAAGCTTCGCGGACCGTTTCCCACACGAATTCTCCGGCGGGCAAAGACAACGGATCGTGATCGCCCGGGCGCTGGCGCTCGACCCGGATTTCATCGTCTGCGACGAGGCTGTCGCCGCGCTCGACGTCTCGATGCAGGCGCAGGTAATCAACCTTCTGATGGATCTTCAGGATCGGTTGGGGCTGTCCTACCTGTTCATCGCCCACGACCTTGCCGTAGTCCGCGCCGTCTCGACCCGTATCGCGGTGCTCTACGCCGGCGAGATCGTCGAACTGGCCGAGAAGCGCGACCTCTACGAAGACCCGAAACACCCCTATACCCAGGCCCTCCTCGCCGCCATTCCACGTCCCGAGGTCGGCGTCCGCAAGCCGCCGATCCGGGGCGAGGTGCCGAGCATACTCGACCGGCCTGCCGGCTGTACCCTCTGCCCGCGCTGCCCCAGGGCCTTCGACCGCTGCAAGACCGAGGCCCCCGCCCTGCGCGAGGTCGCGCCGGGGCATCGCGTGGCCTGCCACCTCTACGACGGAGATTGACCCAATGACAGAACTCGCATGGCTGACCGCCGCACAAGCTGTAGCGATGTTCAAACGCAGGGAGTTGTCGCCCGTCGAATATCTCGACGCCCTGCTTGCCAGGGCCGAGGCGCAGGCGGACCGGCTGAACCCCTTCTCCTTCGTCGCCGCCGAACGGGCACGGGACGAAGCAAAAGCCGCCGAGGCTGCGTTGATGGGCGGGGATCTGGGGCCACTGCACGGTCTGCCGGTCCACGTCAAAGACCTGTTCCGCACCGAGGGGATACCGACGGAGTACGGCTCGGCGGTCTATGCCGGGAACGTCCCGACAACCGATGACGTGCTGGTCACCCGCCTGCGCAAGGCCGGAGCTGTGATCTTTGCGAAATCCCACACGCCGGAGTTCGGTCACAAGGGCCAGACCGACGGCCCGCATTTCGGAACCACCCGCAACCCGTGGGACCCTACCCGTTATGC
>JAUIBJ010000028.1 GCA_030428025.1 Alphaproteobacteria bacterium | reverse complement strand
CCGCCGCGCAGCAGGTGCTCTGGCGCGGCATCCCGCTCAAGACCTTCGGCGATGCGGTTTATGCCAAGCCGGAATTCGTCTCGACCAAGCCCTTGCGCGATTTCTTCGCCATGGCCGAACGGCCCGACCGAAAGGCCTATGCCGATTACCGCCGCTATCTGCTGGAAACCAGCCAGGTGGCGGGCGGGTTCTATTCCGCCTCCGGCCGCCGCCAGTTGCTCCGTCAGGCCGTCGACATGATGCTCAGCCCCGAAGACCCTTACGACGCGCTGAAATCGGGAACCGCGGCGCCAAGGCAACAGTTGCGTGTCGTGACCTGACGACCACAACCGTTAGCGCTGGATTTTATTGACGGATTCCTTTACCTTGAAAGAAAAACCTGAGGCAGAACAATAATTGGTCGAGGAGACCGAGCAGTGAAATCCCGTTCCCCCCGCTGGGCGAAGTCCGTCGCCCTTTTGCTCATTGCGGCGATGGTGTCGTCCTGTGGGCTTCCGCGTGTCGGCCCCAACAAGCGCGAAATCTATGCCGGTTCGGTGCAGCGCGAGGGCGATGCCTTCGTCGTGTCGGTCAACGACCGGGTGACACGTGCCACCGCCGTGCAGCCTGCCCTGGGCTTCACCGAGGAATTCAAGCGCGCGGGCCTCATCGGCTCCGACACCATACGTCCGGGCGACGTGCTGGGCCTGACGATCTGGGAAAACGTCGATGACGGCCTTCTTGCCGGCGCCGCAACGAACCAGACGGTTCTGGAAGAGGTTCAGGTCGACGGGGCGGGCTTCATCTTCGTGCCCTATGCCGGGCGCATCCGAGCCGCCGGCAATACGCCCGAAGCGATCCGCCGGATCATCACTTCAAAGCTCGACGAACAGACGCCCGACCCGCAGGTCGAGGTGCGCCGCTTGGCCGGCGACGGCGCCACCGTATCGCTTATCGGGTCGGTAGGCGCGCAGGGCGTCTATCCGATCGAGCGGCCGACCCGCACGCTCTCGACCATGCTCGCCTCCGCCGGCGGAGTGACCATTCAGCCCGAGGTCGCCCAGATCACCGTGGTGCGCGGCGACCAGCGCTCGAAGGTCTGGTTCCAGGATCTGTTCAAGCATCCCGGTTTCGACATCGCCCTGCGCGGCGGCGACCGCATCCTGGTCGAGGAGGACACCCGCGCCTTCACCGCCCTCGGCGCCACCGGCGCGCAGGCTCGCCTGCCCTTCGACAGCCCGACGCTCAGCGCGGTCGAGGCCATCGCCCAGGTGGGCGGGCTGCAATCGACCACCGCCGACCCGACGGGCGTGTTCATTCTGCGGAACGAGCCGGCCGAGATCGCCAATCAGGTGCTGGGGCGCAACGACCTGGTGGGCGCACAGCGGATGGTCTATGTGCTCGACCTGACCCGGCCCAACGGCATGTTCATGGCCCGCGATTTCGCCGTGCGCGACGAGGACACGATCTATGTCACCGAGGCGCCCTTCACCCAGTGGAGCCGGACCATCTCGTCGCTGCTGGCACCGGTCACCTCGGTCGGCTCGCTTGCGTCGACGGCGCAAACACTCAGCGGTAATTAATGGCGCCACACGGCCCCGAATGTCCCGCCGGGCGCGAAAGCGGCCGGCGGGTTTTCTTTTTCAACGCGGGGTTTCTGCGCCAGCGGCGACTGCGCCGGATCATGGCGTTGGCCGGGTACGACCTGCGGCTGGGCTGGCCCACGGGCGACGATCTGGTCGCGGTCTGGGGCCAGTCCCCCTATGCCCACCGGGGCGAGGCGGTGGCCCGGCGCAGCGGCGCCGGGCTGATCCGGGTCGAGGACAGCTTCCTGCGCTCGCTCTTTCCTGGCCGCGCCGGTGACCCGCCTCTGGGGCTGGCCATCGACTGCACCGGCGTGCATTTCAACCCCGATATGCCCTCCGATCTGGAAACCCTGCTGGCCACCCATCCGCTGGACGATACGGCAATAATGGACCGCGCCCGCGGCGCGATCGCGCGCCTGCAGGAGGCGCATCTTAGCAAATACACTGCCTTCGATCCACACCACCCCTGCCCGGATCCGGGATATGTGCTGGTGGTCGACCAGACGAAGGGCGATGCCAGCATCACCCATGGCGGGGCGGATGCCGGCACCTTCCGCGAGATGCTCGTCTGTGCGCAGGAGGAAAACCCCGGCGCGCGGGTGCTGATCAAGAGCCACCCCGAGACAGTGCAAGGCCATCGGCGGGGCTATTTCGGCACCTCCGATGCCACCGGGCGCGTAACGCTCTTTACCGATCCGGTCAGCCCCTGGGCGCTGCTCGAGGGCGCGATCGCGGTCTATACGGTCAGTTCGCAACTGGGCTTTGAGGCAATCTTTGCCGGCCACCGGCCCAAGGTCTTCGGCCGGCCCTTTTATGCCGGCTGGGACCTGACCGAGGACCGCGCGCCACACCCCATGCCGCGCCGGGGCCGGCGGCTGAGCCGTGCGCAGCTTTTCGCCGCCGCGATGCTGCTCTACCCGGTCTGGTACGACCCCTATCGCGACCGGCTCTGCCCGCTGGAGGACGCCATCGCCGCGCTGGAGGCGGAAACCCGCGCCTGGCGCGAGGATCGCGCCGGCTGGACGGCCTATGGCATGCGCCTGTGGAAACGCCGACCCCTGCAGGGGTTTTTCGGACAGCAGACGCCTCTGCGATTTGCCGGCCCGGGCCGGGCGCCGGGCAAGGGCCGGGCCATGGTCTGGGCCTCGAAGGCCAAAGGCGCGCCCGAAGGCGCGGTGCGCGTCGAGGACGGGTTCCTGCGCTCGCGCGGGCTGGGCGCCGATCTGATCCCGCCCCTGTCGCTTGTCTGCGACGACCTCGGCATCTATTACGATCCCACGAGCGAAAGCCGGCTGGAACGGCTCATCGCCCGCCGTGCCGAGCTTCGCCCCGATCAGGCGCTGCGCGCCGAACGGTTGATCAGGACGCTCATCGAGGCGGGCCTGAGCAAATACAACCTGGGACAGGCCGCGCCCAAACTGCCCGAAGGGCGGAGCATCCTCGTGCCCGGTCAGGTGGAGGACGACGCCTCGATCCGTTTGGGCGCGGGCGAGATCTGCACCAATCTGGCGCTTCTGGAACGGGTGCGGGCCGAGAACCCCGACGCGGTGATCCTCTACAAGCCGCACCCGGATGTGGAGGCGGGACTGCGCGCGGGCCATGTGGCGGAGGCCGATCTGGCGCGGCTTGCGGACATGGTGGTCGCGGGCACCGATCCCGCCACGCTTCTGGGTCAGGTGGATGCGGTCTGGACAATGACCTCGCTGATGGGGTTCGAGGCGCTCTTGCGCGGGGTCGAGGTGACGACCACCGGCGCGCCCTTCTATGCCGGCTGGGGCCTGACCCGCGATCTCGGCCGGATCCCGGCGCGGCGGGCGGCACGACCGAGGCTGGAAGGGCTCGTGCATGCCGCGCTGATCGACTATCCGCGCTACCGCGATCCCGTCACCGGCAGGCCCTGCCCTGTGGAGGTGGTGGCCGACCGGCTGGCCCACGGGCCCCTGCCCCGGCCCGGCCCCGGCAACCGGACGCTGGCGAAGCTACAGGGGGCGTTCGCCTCTTACGCGGCGTTCTGGCGGTAGGCAGCCCGCGTCGCGAGGCAGCCCGTAAGGGTTGACGAGCGGCAGCGGCGCGGCGATTTCTGCTACTTGCCCTTGCCGCTTTCCCCGCGTAAATGCTGGCCGATCAGGCCCGAGGACGTTCCATGCCCATTCTCGTGATGAAATTCGGCGGCACTTCCGTTGCCAATATCGATCGTATCCGGCGCGCCGCGAAGCGCGTGGGCGTGGAAGTGGCCAAGGGCTACGACGTGATCGTGATCGTCTCGGCCATGGCCGGACGCACCAACGAACTGGTGGGATGGGTCGACGAGATCTCGGCCCTGCACGACGCGCGCGAATACGACGCGGTGGTCAGTTCCGGCGAGAACGTCACCGCCGGACTGATGGCGCTCACCTTGCAGGAAATGGACGTGCCGGCGCGCAGCTGGCAGGGCTGGCAGGTGCCCGTGCGCACCACGTCGATCCATTCCGCCGCCCGGATCGAGGAGATCCCCACCGACAACATCAATGCCAAGTTCGCCGAGGGCATGCGCGTGGCCGTGGTGGCGGGCTTTCAGGGCATCAGCCCCGAGGGGCGCATCACCACGCTCGGCCGGGGCGGGTCGGACACCACCGCCGTGGCCTTTGCCGCCGCCTTCGGCGCCGAGCGCTGCGACATCTACACGGATGTGGACGGCGTCTATACCACCGACCCGCGGATTTCCGACAAGGCCCGCAAGCTTGACAGGATCGCCTTCGAGGAGATGCTGGAACTGGCCAGTCTGGGCGCCAAGGTGCTGCAGACACGCTCGGTGGAACTGGCGATGCGCTACAATGTGAAATTGCGGGTTCTGTCGAGTTTCGAGGAACAGTCGGACGAAGCGGGCACCCTGGTCTGTGCCGAGGAGGAAATCATGGAATCGAACGTCGTCAACGGCATCGCCTATTCGCGCGACGAGGCGAAGATGACGCTGGTCTCGGTCGCCGACCGGCCCGGCATCGCCGCCGCCATCTTCGGCCCGCTGTCCGATGCGGGCGTGAACGTGGACATGATCATCCAGAACATCGCCGAGGAAGGGCGCACCGACATGACCTTTTCCTGCCCGGTGGGTCAGGTGGCCCGTGCCGAGAAGGCCTTGCAGGACGCCAAGACGCGCGGCGAGATCAACTTTCACGACCTGATCGCCGACACCAACGTGGCCAAGATCTCGGCGGTGGGGATCGGCATGCGCAGCCAGTCGGGCGTGGCCGCCAAAATGTTCAAGACGCTCAGCGACGAAGGCATCAACATCAAGGTCATTGCAACTTCCGAGATCAAGATTTCCGTGCTCATCGATCGGAAATATATGGAACTTGCGGTTCAGGCCCTGCATGATGCCTTCGAATTGGACAAGGTTGCCTGAACCGCCCGGCACGGGCTGACAGAGGCGGGCCACCGAAAGGACCGGCCCGGAACACGGCATGACAGCGCCCCAGGAAAACAGGACCGACAGCCGGCAGATGCTCGGCCGCCTGCGGTCGGTCATGGCCGAGGAGGCCGGCGGGCAAACCCGGCTCGACCGGATCACGCGGCTGATCGCCGACGAGATGCATACCGAGGTGTGCTCGATCTACCTGTTCCGCGATCAGGAAACGCTGGAGCTGTGCGCAACCGAGGGCCTCAACGCCGACGCGGTGCACCACACGCGGATGCGGCTGGGCGAGGGGCTGGTGGGACGCATCGCCAAGCGCGGCAAGATCGTGAACACCGACAACGCCCCCGGCACGCCGGGCTTCCGTTACATGCCCGAGACGGGCGAAGAGGCCTATTCCTCGATGCTGGGTGTGCCGATCCAGCGGCTGGGCGAGACGCTGGGCGTGCTGGTGGTGCAGTCGAAGGAGGCGCGCCGGTTCTCCGACGAGGAGGTCTATGCGGTCGAGGTGGTTGCGATGGTCATCGCCGAGATGGCCGAGCTGGGCGCCTTCGTGGGCGAAGGCGCGGCGATGTCCGCGCGTCACCAGCAGGCTGTGCTGTTCAGCGGCGCGACCGGCCAGGAGGGCGCGGCACAGGGACATGTCTGGCTACACGAGCCGCGGGTGGTGGTCACCAACCCCATCGCCGACGACCCACACCGCGAGCTGGAGCGTCTGACGACGGCGGTGGAAGAGCTGCGCGTGGGCGTCGACCGGATGCTGTCCAACGCCGCCTCGGGCGACAGCGCCCAGTTGCAGGTACTGGAGGCCTACCGGATGTTCGCCAATTCCAAGGGCTGGATGCGGCGGATGGAGGAAGACATCGCGCGCGGCCTGTCGGCCGAGGCGGCCGTGGAAAAGGAACAGTCCGCCGCCCGCGCCCGGATGAGCCAGGTCACCGATGCCTATCTGCGCGACCGGCTGCACGATCTCGACGACCTGTCGAACCGGCTGCTGCGTATCCTGACCGGCCAGGGCAACGAGACCGGCGCCGAGATGCCCCCCGACCCGATCCTGATCGCCCGCAATATCGGGCCGGCCGAACTGCTCGATTACGGTCGCCGCCTGAAGGGCATCGTGCTCGAGGAAGGCTCGGTCGGCAGCCACGCCGCCATTGTCGCCCGGGCACTGGCCATTCCGCTGGTGATTCATGCCGAGCGGGTCACAACCGAGGCGCTCAACGGAGATCTCATCCTGGTCGACGGTGACCAGGGCGTCGCGCATTTGCGGCCCGACGAGTCGGTCGTCACCGCCTTCCGCGACAAGATGGCGATGCAGGCCAAGGCGCAGGAGCGCTATGCCTCGATCCGCGACAAGCCGGCGGAGACGCTTTGCGGCACGCGGATCGCTCTGACCATGAATGCCGGGCTGATGGCCGATCTGCCCAGCCTTCAGGGCTCGGGTGCAGAGGGCGTGGGTCTTTTCCGCACCGAGCTGCAATTCCTGATCCGCAACCACATGCCCAAGCGCGCCGAACTGAGCGAGCTTTACGCCCGCGTCATGGATGCCGCCGGAGACAAACGGGTGGTGTTCCGCACGCTCGATATCGGTTCCGACAAGGTTTTGCCCTACATGAAGGCGGTCGAAGAACCCAATCCGGCACTTGGCTGGCGGGCGGTGAGAATCGCCATGGATCGCCCCGGCGTCATGCGCATGCAGCTTCAGGCGCTCTTGCGCGCCGCCAAGGGCCGGCCTCTTTCGGTGATGTTCCCCTTCGTGGCCCAGCGAGAGGAATTCAGCGCTGCGCGCGCCGAGATGGAAAAGGCGCTGGAGCGCGAGCGAATCCTCGGCCATCCCCTGCCAGAAAGCCTTGAAGTCGGCGCCATGCTGGAAACACCCTCGCTGGCCTTCTCGCCCGACAGCCTCTACCGCGAGGTGGATTTCCTGTCCATCGGCGGCAACGACCTCAAGCAGTTCTTCTTCGCGGCCGACCGCGAGAACGAGCTTGTTCGGAGGCGTTATGACACGCTCAACGTCTCCTTCCTGCGGTTTCTGGAATGGATCGTGGAACGCTGCGCCGAAAACGGCACGCCCCTGTCTTTCTGTGGCGAGGATGCCGGAAGGCCGGTCGAGGCCGC
The DNA here is from genome assembly GCA_030428025.1 of Alphaproteobacteria bacterium. Lineage (GTDB taxonomy): Bacteria > Pseudomonadota > Alphaproteobacteria > Rhodobacterales > Rhodobacteraceae > Roseovarius. The sequence goes on along the minus strand of JAUIBJ010000028.1, from coordinate 6,875 downwards.
CTGCATCGCCGCCATCGGGCTGCGCTCGCTGTCGATGCGGCCCGCCTCTATCGGGCCGGTCAAATCGATCCTGCGGCGCACGGACCTGACCGAGCTGAAGTCGGTGATCGACAATGCCCGTGATTCGGGCGTGCAATCGGTGCGTCCGGCGGTGATGGAGTATCTGCGCGGGAAACTGTGACCGGTTGTGGCATTTGCGGTACAGCAACGGACGGTAGGGGTTTGGCCAAACAGCCACTACGGATTGTGGACAAACGCCTCAAGCGCAGGCGTTTCGATATGTAATTCCCTGATTCAAAACCGAAAAACTTTACTTGTAGCTTGTGGATAATTTGCCTGCCTGCTACCTTCTCCGCCAAGGCGCGCGATAAGCGCCACCATGAGGAGGGCCGCAGGATGGCTCAGTCAGGCAGCCGGATGATTCCACTGATCAATATGTTTCGCGCACCGCGCCCTTCCCCGGTGGCGGTACAGGTCGCCCGGCCAGCAGTGAACGGCCCGCCGGGCCTTGCCGGCCTGCCGCTGAAGGACCGGGTGCGCCGGGCCTTCGAGGACATCCCCCTGTCCCCCAACGAGGCAAGGGCGCTGGAAGCGCTGCTCGACGCGCCCGGCGCGGTCGCGACCGAACTGAGCGCAGCCTGCGGTTGGCTTCCCGACGGCTGGCGGACGCAGATGATCCTGCTCTGCCAACGGCGTCGGCGATATTTCTGGCCGGGCGGCATGGGTTCGGAAATCACCAACGGCGCCATCCTTGGCGCGCTGGTCGAATATCGCTCGGACACGCTGGGATTCAGCCCGAGGCTCGATCTGGCGCATCTTCTGCGCGAGGCGGTTGACGGCGCGGGATGATCAGGCCCGCTTGACCGGCGGTGTTTCGGCCAGGGCGCGGAACTCCTCGATCAGCCTGTCATGGGGCCGGTCGGCGTCGATCGCCAGCCGTCGCAGGCCGAAATGCACATGCGCCATCTGCTGGTAATAGCTGGTATAGGCGAAATTCGTGGCCGCCCCCGCGGCCGCGCCCAGAATCGGCACGGTCTGCGCGGCCAGTTTCTGACCCAGCACCGTGGCGAGCCGCGGCGCGACCCGGGTGATCAGAGCCTGCAAAGCCGTACCGGTCACCGCCATGCGGGTGCTGAGAAAGGCCACATCCGAGCCATCATCATGGTCGAGAGGCCCGGCCGCTGCAAAGACCTGGATGCAGTCGTACTGTACCCCCGGCTCGGCCGGGTCAAAGCCGTGTTCCACCGCCACGTCCTGGATCGCGCGCAGCAGCATCGTCGTCGTTACCGGCAGTTCGGCCAGCGCCGTGGGCAGGCCGCCAAGGCCGCCCAAGCCGCCCATCGCCGTGGTCAGCGCCCGGCTGCGCCAGCCCGGCATCTCCTCCACCACGCCCCGCGATCTGTGCGCGGCCTCCATCGCCATCCGCAGGGCACGGTCGGTCCGTTCCGCCAACTGGTTGCGGACCTCCGAAGGCAGCCGGTTCAGCAGCCCCTCGGCCTGCCCTCCGATCACGTTCAGGATCTGGATGCCGGCATTCTCCGCCCGCCGGTGACGCCGCACCAGCGCCCGAAGCCGCGCTTCCACGTCGCCCGGCCCGATCGGGGCCTCGAGAATCTCCATCCGGTGTCCTTTCCTCCCGCCTGCCCTTCAAGATCGTGGCAGTTTGCCCGCATTTCAAGCGAAACGGGTCACCGGACCGCGCACGCCCTCCCACGCGCCGGGCCGCAGCGCGTGGCCCAGCACCCGCGCCGGGTTGGTGGGCGGCGGCATTTCAACCCCGTCGAGCCGGTGAAAGCCGAAGCGCCCGTAATAGGGTTCGTCGCCCACCAGAAGCGCCCGGGTCCAGCCCAGGTCGCGCGCACGATCGAGGCTTTCGAGGATCAGGAACCCCCCCAGCCCCTCGCCCTGATGCGTCGGGTGCACCGCGATGGGCCCAAGCAGCAGCGCCTCGGCCCCGTCCACGCGCACCGGCCAGAAGCGGATCGCGGCGGCGAGGATTCCCTCCTGATCGCGCACGACCAGGCAGAGATCCGCCACCGGAGACACCCCTTCGCGCAGCCGGTAGGAGGACAGCGCCTCGCGCCCCGGCGCGAAGCAGAGGTCGAAGAGCGCTTCGACCTCCCACCAGTCGTCGGCCGTTTCGGGTGTCAGCTCAAACACGCGGAAAACCTGTCAGAATTCGACTGGCCATGCGCCTAGCACGGCGTTAGGACGGGCACAAACCCGCAATTGACGGAGCCGCGCATGTTCTACCGACCGCAAGACGGGCATGGCCTGCCCCACAACCCGTTCAACGCCATCGTCACGCCGCGCCCCATCGGCTGGATCGCCACGCGCGGCGCAGACGGGTCGGAAAACCTCGCCCCGTATTCCTTCTTCAACGCCGTGGCCTATGTGCCGCCGCAGGTGATGTTCGCCTCGACCTCGGCCAAGCCCGACCGCGACGGCACCAAGGACAGCGTTTCGAACATTCGCGACACGGGCGTCTTCTGCGTCAACATCGTCGAATACGACATGCGCGACGTGATGAACCAGACCTCCGGCCCCTGGGACAAGGAGGTCGACGAATTCGACCTCGCGGGTATCGAACGGATCGAATGCGAAACCATCCCCTGCTCGCGCGTGGCAGGGGCCCCCGCTTCGCTCGAATGCCGGCTCACGCAGATCGTGCAATTGCCGGGCGAGGCGAATTTCGTCACCTTCGGCGAGGTCACCGGCGTGCACCTGCGCGACGATTGCCTGGTCGACGGCATCTTCGACGTGCTGCGCTTCAATCCGCTGGCGCGGATGGGCTATCGCGATTACACCGTCGTGCGGGAAAAATTCTCGCTCAACCGACCGGGCGAATAGCTGCCCTGATCCTTCTTCTGTTCGAAAATATCCCGGGGGAGGCGTCGAAGCCCCGCCGGGCTTCGACGTCGGGGGCAGCGCCCCCTATTTTCCGTAATATTCCCGGAACCACGCCACGAATTTCGCGATCCCGTCGCGCACATCCGTCTGCGGGCGGTAGCCGGTGAGGTTGTGCAGCAGGGTCGCATCGGCCCAGGTGGCGGGCACGTCACCCTTCTGCATCTCCATCAGGTTGCGGTTGGCCGTCTTGCCGAGCGCCTCCTCGATCGCATCCACGAAGTCGAGCAGGCGCACCGACTGCGAGTTGCCGATATTGACCACCCGGTAGGGTGCCACCGGCGACAGGCTGTCGCCCTCGGCGATGTCCTCGGGGCTGTCGGGGCGCACCGGCGCCGCGTCCATCAGCAGGCGGATGCCGCGCACCAGATCCTCCACATAGGTGAAGTCGCGATACATCTCGCCGTGGTTGTAGATGTCGATGGGCCGGTCCTCGAGGATCGCATCGACGAATTTGTAAAGCGCCATGTCCGGCCGCCCCCAGGGCCCGTAGACGGTGAAGAACCGGAACATGGTCGTGGGCAGGTTCCACAGATGGGCATAGGAATGGCCCATCGACTCGCAGGCCTTCTTGGTGGCCGCATAGATGGTCATCTGCGTGTCGGCCTTCTGGGTCTCGGCATAGGGCATGTCGGTCTCGGCCCCGTAGACCGAACTGGTGGAGGCCATCAGCAGGTGGCGCACGGCGTGCCGGCGGGCCACCTCCATCACGTTGAACGTACCCACGATATTGGCGTCGATATAGGCGCGCGGGGCCTCGAGACTGTAGCGCACTCCGGCCTGGGCGGCGAGGTGGACGATGATGTCGGGCGCGAACTCGTCCGCCGCGGCATCGAGCGCAGCGGCATCCTCCAGCATCGCCTCGGTTGCCGTGAAGCTGCGGTTCTGAAGCAACATCTGATGCCGGCGCTGTTTCAGGCGCGGGTCGTAGTAATCGGTCATGCCGTCATAGCCATGCACCCGGATGCCTTCGTCCAGAAGGAGCTGGGCCAGATGATAGCCGATGAAGCCGGCGGTGCCAGTGATGAGAACCCGTGTCATGGTCTGCTCGTGCCCTCGGGGTTTTCGCCTCTTTTAGGACGCTTTTGCGCGCGGGGTCTCCCCTTTCGACCTGCCTGCGGCATGTTCTTCGGCGGGTGTTGCAAATTGCGCCCCGCCGAAGGGCCCGGCTCAGGCGCGCGAGGCTCCGGCGGCGCCGGGTAAGGTGGCACCCATGCGCCCCATCTCTGGCGAATAGAGGCGGACCCCCTGCCGGCCCGCGGCCTTGACCGCATAGAGCGCGGTGTCGGCATCCTGCATCATGCGGTCGGGATCGGCCGGGTCATAGTCGTCGCTGAGGCTTGCGCCGATGCTGGCCGAGACATGCAGGCGCACGTCGCCATGGGGCACCGGCTCTTCGATATCGCCGATCAGGCGGTGAGCCAGCTCCGTGACCTCCGCCGCTCCGCCATGATCGGGCAGCACGAGCAGGAATTCGTCGCCGCCCAGCCGGATCAGCGTGTCGCCCTGCCGCGTATTGCGCTTGAGCCGGTCGGACACCGCCTGTAGCACCGCATCGCCCGCGGCGTGGCCATGGGTGTCGTTGACTGCCTTGAAATGATCGAGGTCGAGATGCAGGAGTGCGAAGGCGCCGCCCTCCTCGGCCAGCCGCGCGAGCAAGGGCTCCAGCGCGCGGCGGTTCTTCAGCCCGGTCAGCTTGTCGGTATGGGCCCGTTCCTCGGCCTCGGCCCGCGCCCCGTCGAGCCGCAGGTTCAGCCGGCGCAACTCCTCCATCGCCAGCGATTTCGCCTCGACCAGATAGAGCATCTCGACCGTCAGGTCGGTGGCCGCGAAATCGGCGCTGGTGAGCGCATAGTCGCGCACCGCGTCCACGATTGAGATGCCGAAGGAAAGGTTCAGCACCGCGCCGCCCCGCCAGGCACCGCCGCCGGCCTCGTCGAGCGGCACAAGCACCCCCTTCAACTCCGTGCGCGACGGGCGGCGCAGGGCGAAATGCAGTTTCTGCCCAACAAGACCCAACAAAGAGGACATACTGCCCGAGGCGCGGGGGCGGCGCAGCTCCAGCAGTTCCATAAGCCGAACCCCCTCGGGCGGGGTATCGGGGCAGAGCTTGCGAAAGGCGGGGCCGGCGTGGCGGATATGGCCCGTCCGGTCGAGCACGACATGCATCGGGCAGAGCGTGTCCAGCACCCGGGCCAGGGCGGCGGCGGAAGGGTTAACCCCGGTCACGGCGTCCGCGCCCCCAGGTCGAAGGCGCGTGCCTGTGAAAACTCGGTCTCCAGCAGGGTGATCTCGATAAGTTCCTCGCCCCCGCCCGCACCCTTGTGTTCGAGCAGGACCAGTGCGCCGTAATCGTCGGCCATTGCGCGCAGAAGCCCCAGCATCACATGCCCGAACCTGTTGCGCATATGCCTGTCCGAGCGAACCGCCAGGCTGAAGGAGCGCGACGTGTGTTCGCGCAGTTCCAGTTGCGGCAGGTGCAGTTCCGGCACCGCCAGCCGCACCCGAGCCGGCAGATCGTCGAGCGAGTAGAGAAAATCTATGAAATCCGTGCCGCTGAATCGCAGTAGCCGGCGCAACGCGCCAGACGTCTGGGCGGAGACGAGGAAGGTGCCGATATCCTCCAGCACCTCCTCGCGCGCCTTGCCCAAGGCGCCCGCCAGCCCGTCGAGCACCCCATCGGTCAGTTCCGGCCGATAGGTCAGCATCGCCTCGAACCCCAGAAAACCGATGCCCTGCCGGCGGCAGAGCTTTTCCCAGAACGCATCGCCATAGGTGTCGCGCGCAAACCTCTCTATGGCCTGGTTGATCAGCCCATGCATCATCCGCCTCCGAATTTGCGGACGAGACTGGCAGACCCACATTAAGGAACGCTCTACATCTTCAATTCTCCGCATTTCCCGGTTCATTCGGCGTCACGCGCTCCGCGGCCCGGTCAGAAATCGGTGGGGGCACCTCCCTCGGCCTTGCGGCGCTCGACGAAAGCGGCAAGCTCTTCTTGCACCGCCTCGTCCATCGGCGGGGCCTCGAAGCTGGCCAGGATGTCCTGAAAGACCTGATGCGCGCGCTGCGGCGTCCAGACGGCGCCCGCCGCCTCCCAGGCCTCAAAATTGCGCCAGTCGCTCAGGAAGGGCTGATAGAAAGCCGTGGTATAGCGGTCCTGCGTGTGCTGGATGCCGAAGAAATGGCCCTGATTGCCCACTTCGCGCACCGCGTCGAAGGCGATCTCGTCAGGGCCTGTGCGGGATACGACCGGGTCGAGATAACGCTGGATATGCTGTAGCACCTCGCAATCCATGACGAATTTCTCAGGGCTGGCGATCAGCCCGCCCTCCAGCCATCCTGCCGCGTGATAAACCATGTTGGCCCCGGCCTGCACCGCCGACCACAGGCTGTTGGAGGTTTCCCACATCGCCTGCCCGTCCGGCACGTTGGCCGCGCAGACGCCGCTGGCGCGCATCGGCAGCTTGTAATACCGAGCAAGCTGGCCCGTCATCTGGGTGGCGCGCATGTATTCCGGCGTCCCGAAGGCGGGCGCACCCGATTTCATGTCCACGTTCGAGGTAAAGGTGCCGATTGCACAAGCCGCGCCGGGGCGGATGATCTGGGCAAGCACGATCGCGCACAGCCCCTCGGCAAGCGATTGCGCCACCGCGCCGGCCATGGTCACCGGCGCCATCGCACCGGCCAGCGTGAAGGGCGTCACCACCAGACCCTGATTGCGCCGCGCGAGCCGCATCCAGCCGTCGAGCATCGGATAGTCGTGCTTGAGCGGCGAGGTGGAGTTGATATTGGAGTACATCTTCGGCGCCGCCTCGAACTCCTCCTGCGTATGCCCGCCAGCGATGCGCACCATCTCCATCACGTCCTCGACCCGCTCGGCTCCGAGGCAATAGGCATGGGCCACCTTGTCGGTCATGGTCAGCTTGTCATAGAGCACGTCGAGATGCCGAACGCTGGGATGCACG
>JAUIBJ010000663.1 GCA_030428025.1 Alphaproteobacteria bacterium | reverse complement strand
ACCTGGTCTGCACCGAGCCGTTCCCGTCCATGCCGCTCACCTTCTGGGGCGAGGGCGGCGAGGCGCGCTACCGCGATACCTATTTCGGCGAACGCGCCGAGATCTGGACGCATGGCGACGTGGCCGAACTGACCCATACGGGCGGCGCCTATGTGCACGGGCGCTCCGACAATACGCTGAAGCCCGGCGGCGTGCGCATCGGCATCTCCGAGATCTACGCGGTCTGCGAAAGCTGCCCCGAGCTGGAAGACTTCCTCGTCTTCGGCGCGGCTCATGAGGGCGACGAGGAGGTTGTCCTGTGCCTCAAGCCGGCCGATGGCGCCAGAATAACGGCAGAGTTCGTCAAGCGCCTGCGCGCCCGGATTCGAGAGCATGCCTCGCCCCGCCATGTTCCGGCGCGCATCCACGTGGTGGGCGGTGTTCCCTACACGATCAACGGCAAACGTGTGGAAGGCGCCGCACGTACCACCGTTGCGGGCGGGGTGGTGAAGAACCTCGGCTCGCTGGCAAACCCGGATTGCCTCGAGGAATACAAGCGCCTCACGCGGGAGGATGCGCTGTGACGGATCAGAAATGGCGCGCGGTCATCTCGGGCATCGGAGAGCTGAAACCCGAGCGCAAGACCGATGGCGTCAACACGATGGACCTGCTGCTTCGGGTTTCCGCCGAAGCGGCGCGGGATGCGGGGCTCGAGCCGAGAGAGATCGACGGGCTGCTCGTTGGCCCGCAGGTGGGAGAGACGCCACAGCATGTGCCCGCGACCGTCGCCGAGTACTTCGGCATGAGGCCCACAATGTCCAACGTGGTCGACCTTGGCGGCGCCTCGGGGCCGGGGATGATCTGGCGCGCGGCAGCGGCCATTGAGATGGGCATGTGCGAGGCGGTGCTCTGCGTGCTTGGCAACCACCGCAACCCGGTGCCGCCACGCTCTCCCAACCGCAACCCGGCGCGCGAGTTCGACACGCCCTTCGGTGCCTCTGGCGCCAACACCTCCTATGCGCTGCTCATGCAGGCCCACATGGCCGAGCATGGCTGCAAGCCCGAAGACTATGCCGCCATCGCCGCCGGGGCGCGCGCCAATGCGCAGCGGAACCCGATGGCGATCTTCCATGGCAAACCGGCGGATATCGACGACATCCTCGCCTCGCCGATGGTCACCTCGCCGCTGCATTTGCTCGAAATCGTGATGCCCGTGGCGGGTGGCGATGCGGTGATCGTGACGACGCGCGAATGGGCGCGGAAATCGCCGCACCGGCCCGTGCACCTCTGGGGCGCTGGCGAAAAGATCACCCATCGCGCGGTGAGCCAGGCGCCCTGCCTTACCTCCGGGCCGCTCAAACCCGCCATTGAACGGGCGCTGCGGCAGGCTGGCGCGAGCGTTCACGAGATGGATTTTCTGTCGCTCTACGATTGCTACACGATCATGGTGGCCGCGACGATCGAGGATGCGGGGCTTTGCGAGCCGGGCGAGTTCGGCAACTGGCTGCGCGAGAATGGCGGCATGGGGCCGGATGCGCGCCAGCCGATCAACACGCATGGCGGGCAGTTGGGCTTCGGCCAGCCCGATCTCGCCGGCGGCATGACCCATGTCGTCGAGGCGGTGCGCCAGTTGCGCGGCACCGCCGAAGGCCGCCAGATCGCCGAATGCCATACCGCGCTGGTCACCGGCAACGGGGCGACGATGAGCGAGGCGGTGGCGCTTGTTCTGGGAGGGTCGGAATGACTGTTGATCTCGCCGATCTGGACGTGCCGGGCCCGACCGAAACCGCGCTTACGCAACCTTTCTGGGCGGCGGTCGAGGAGGGCCGGCTGGTGATCCAGCGCTGCGGCGCCTGTGGCGAGGCTGTTTTCTATCCGCGCGCGGTATGCCCGCATTGCTGGGCCGACGCGCTCGCATGGGAAGAGGCGAGAGGGCAGGGGCGGCTGAAGAGCTTCTCGGAGATCTGGAAGCCGGGCCACTCCGGCTGGATCCCGGCCACGCCCTACCTGGTGGGGCTCGTGGAACTGGCCGAGGGTCCGACAATGCTGAGCCATATCCTGTCCGGCGGGCAGGAGGTTTACGTGGGCGCGCCGCTCGTCTTCGCGCCAACGCGGATCGGGCGGCGGGTGCTGCCCTGTTTCAAGATCAAGCAAGACTAAGGGAGAGAAAAATGAGCGAAGACAAGCCCAAGGATGGATGGAAGGGCGTGACCAATGGAAAGCCGCAGGTGGGGCAGACCAGCGAGCGCAGCCGAACCACCACAATGCAGGACATTCACGCCTTCACCGACATGACCGGCGACCGCAACCCGGTGCATTACGACGAAGAACTGGCGAAGAAGACCGCCTTCGGCAAGCTCATCGTGCAGGGCGGGGTGACGACCGGCATTCTCAACGCCTGCGTGGCGGAGGATCTGCCCGGCCCCGGTACGGTGTTCCTGAACACCAATCTCAACTTCAAGAAGGCCGTGGGCGTGGGCGAATCGATCACCGGTCGGGTCGAGGTCGCCTCGATGCGCGACGACAAGCCGATCTGCACGCTCAACGTCTCGGTGCGCGACAGCGCGGGAGACATCTGCGTCGAAGGCACGGCCACGACCTATACCATGCCGCTCGAAGGGCTTTGAGAGGCACGGGCGTCAGGATCTGGATCACCGGGATGGGCAAATGGCAGGCGCTGGGGCTGGCGGGGCTGGCTGTGCTTCTGTCGCTGATGACGTGGTTTTCCGCCACTGCGGTCCTGCCGGAGCTGACGGTTGTCCATGGCCTCT
>JAUIBJ010000662.1 GCA_030428025.1 Alphaproteobacteria bacterium | reverse complement strand
TGGCCGGCATGTTCTTCGCCGCCGCTATCGCCATGGCGGGCCTGCCGCCGCTGTCGGGCTTCGTCGGCAAGCTTCTGATCCTCGACGCGGCCGCAGCCGATGCACGCATGGCCTGGGTCTGGGCGGTGATCCTCGCCTCGTCCCTGATCGCCGTGCTGGGCTTTGCCCGCGCCGGCAGCACGATTTTCTGGAAGGCGCATGCGCCCGAAGCGGCGCTGCCCGAAAACGGGGCCGAGGAAACCGCGCCGCCCCTGCCCTCTCTGCCGATGGTGGCCATCGGGGGCCTTCTGGCGATGCTGGTCGCGACGACCGTCTTCGCCGGCCCGCTGCAGCGCCACCTGACCGCGACCGCCGCGCAGCTTTTCGCACCCGGGCCATATATCTCCGTCGTACTCGACACACCCGGCAAGGAAATCACCTATCACGCCAAGGACGATCATGGCGAGACCAAGCACGACGACACCGGGACACAGGCCGGAGCCGAGACAGAGGAGGCGCATTGACATGCCCCGCCGCCTGACCCGCCGTATCTTTCCGCACCCGCTGCTGACGCTTCTTCTCACCTTCGTCTGGTGCCTGCTCAACAACACGGTCAGCCCCGGAATGGTGGTTTTCGGGCTGTTGCTGGGCATCGCCATCCCGATCCTGACCTCGGCCTACTGGCCGAACCGGCCGGTGATGTACAAACCCTTCCGGATGATGATCTATGTGCTGATCGTGATCTGGGACATCATCGTCGCCAATGTGCAGGTGGCCCTGATCGTGCTGTTCAAGCGCAATGCCGACATGAAGCCCAACTGGGTCAACATTCCGCTCGACCTGCGCACGCCAGAGGCCATTGCCATCCTCGCCGGGACGATCACGCTGACGCCCGGCACCGTCTCGGCCGACCTTTCGGATCAGGGCCATGCGCTGCTCGTCCATGCGCTCGACGCTTCCGACCCGGACGCGGTGCGCGACGAGATCAAGAGCCGTTACGAACGCCGGTTGAAGGAGATTTTCGAATGATCACCTACGCCCTCTATTTCGCCTTCGCCACCGTGGGTCTTTCCCAACTCCTGAGCCTCTGGCGCCTTCTCATGGGGCCGGGCTCGGGCGACAGGGTGCTGGCGCTCGACACGATTTCGGTGAATGCCGTGGCATTGATCGTGCTGCTGGGCATCGCCTTCCGGACCCAGATGTATTTCGAGGCGGCGCTGCTCATCGCCATGCTGGGCTTCGTTTCGACCGTCGCCTATGCGCGCTTCCTGCTGCGCCGGGACGTGATCGAATGACCGAGATCCCCGAATATGCCGAATATATCGTCGCCGTCGCGCTTGTGGTGGGCGGGGTCTTCACGCTGGTGGGCGGTTACGGGCTGATCAAGCTGGAAAGCCCGATGTCGCGCCTGCATGCCCCCACCAAGGCCAGCACGCTGGGTGTGGGCAGCATCCTCTTCGCCGCGATCGTCTTCGATTTCTCGCGCGGGGAAACCTCGGTCCACGAATTCCTGATCATCGCCTTTCTGTTTGTCACCGCGCCGGTCTCGGCCATGTTCATCGCCAAGGTTGCCATCCACAACCGCCGCCTGACCCAGGCGCCGCCGCCGCCGGCCGAAGATACCGTCTGGGCCACGCGTGCGGGGGCGGAGACCGACCCGATGCCCTGACCCGTCAAAGCTGTGTCTTCATCCGGTAGCCGGGCCTGAAGAATTGCTGCACATAGGTGATGGCGCGGGCCTTGTTCCATGTCATCCGTTCGATGGTGAAGATCGCCGCCCCCGGCGGACAGTCCAGATGACCGGCCTTCTCCGCGTCCACGCTGACGGCGGAAAAGGCGATGTCACCGTGGGTATAGGGTGCGTTCTCCACCAGCCATTCATTGGCGCTGGTTTCGGTGAAGTCCTCGCCCGCGGCCTCCGGCACGGTGGCGAGGTTGATCCAGCGATCCTCCAGCGCGAAGGGCGTCGCGTTGGCCAGATGAAGCGCCATCACCCGCACGAAACCGTCCCCCGCGCGCGCGTTCATCTTCCGCGCCAGATCGGCGGGCGGGTGGCCGGGCCGGAAATCGAGCCGGCGATAGCCATAGGCAGCGCCGCGATCCGAGATCTCCTTGCGCAGCAACGGAATGCTGAGCGTGGCCTTGCGTACCGGGTGCAGCGCCACCCGCGTGCCCGCCTTGCGCCGCCGCTCCAGCAATCCGGCCTCCGAGAGGTTTCGCAGCGCCCGGTTCACGGTGGCCCGCGCACAGCCGAATTCCTCGGCCAGATCCTGTTCGTTCGGGATCATCTCTCCGGGCGCCCAGATGCGGGCATGGATGCGCCGGCGCACCTCCTCCTGCACCGCCTGCCAGTTCTTCCGCCCAGTCTCGGTCACAGGGCATCGCTCAAGTCGGCGAGCGTGCGGCGATAGCGGTCTCGGATCGCCTCGCGCCGGATATGCCGCCCGTCGCGCACCAGATGCCGGCCCGCCGACCACACATCGGTCACCATCCGGTCATCCCCCGCGAAGACGAAACTGTCGAGGATGGCGTCGCCGCCACGGCCCGCCAGATCGACCGAGGCCCCGTCGAGCGCCATCAGGTGACCCCAGCCGCCCTCTTTGATACCGCCGCCGCCCAGACCGGCCGCCTGCGCCCCGCCCGCCACCATCGCATCGAAAATACGCCGCCCGGTCGATTTTTCGGACGTGGCCAGCGCCGCACGAGAACGGTCGCGCAGACGCTGGGAATAGTCGAGCGTGCGCATCTCCTCGGACAGGGAAATGCGGATAT
>JAUIBJ010000661.1 GCA_030428025.1 Alphaproteobacteria bacterium | reverse complement strand
TCGACCAGCGTCTTGTCGATATTGGCCATGGTCACAGTCTGCAGGATCACCGCCAGCGGCAGCGTCAGGGTCAGATAGCCCACGACGGTGCCGAAATGGGTGTTGAGCATCTTGAAGGGCCCCAGGCTTACATAGCCCAGCATGGCATTGAGCACCCCCGATTCCGACAGGATCACGTACCAAGAGAAGGTGCGCACCAGATAGGAGGTGAAGAAGGGGATGATCAGCAGGAATACGGCCCAGCGGCGCAGCGTCTCGGAGGCGCGGAAGGCCAGCGCCCAGGACGCCGGGAAGGCCACGATCATCGCCACCGTAGCGCTGAGCCCGGCGATGAAAAGGGTGTACCAGTAGCTGTCCCAGAAATAGCCGCGGGTCAGCATCTTCTGCCAGTTCACGAATTCGAAGGCCTCGGTCATGCGATAGTTCTTCACCACGAAGAACGAGATCGCGACCATGAACAGGACCGGCCCGACGAAGAAGATGAACTGCCAGACAATGATCGGCAGGCGCCATGTCAGCGCGTATAGGTCAAGCTTTCGCTTCACTGTCCCTGTCCCGATGGGATGCGTCTTGTGATTGGGCGGGGCGGCCGCCAAAGCCGCCCTCGCCGGGTGCCGGTCAGGCGTTCTTGTATTCCGACCAGAAGTCGTTCCAGTCTTCCAGCGACTGCTGCTGCGGGATGTTGCGGTAGTGGATCCGCCCCTCGTTGATCAGCGCGATCGGATCGTTGTGCATGCCCTCGATCTGGTGGCTGCGCTTGGCCTCCTTCGGGTCGACCTCCTGCAGCATCTTGCGCCCGCCCTTGGTGACGCAGAAGCCCGGATAGGCCAGCATCTGGGCCGATTTCACCTGTCCCTCGGGCGACAGCATGTACTGGATGAACTTGGTCACCATGTCGGCCTTCTCGCTGCCCTTGCCGATGCAGTAGCTTTCGGTGAACTGGATGCCGCCCTCCTTGGGTATGGTCGAGGCCACCGGCGCGCCGTCGCGTTCCAGCACTCCGGTGATCCAGTCGCCGATGCCGCACATGGCCAGCATCTCGCCGTTCTTCAGCCCGTTGAACGTGCCGCCGTAGTCGAAATAGCCGCCGATCTGGTCGCGCAGGCTCATCGTGGTGTCCTGCACCGCCTGCCACTGGTCGTCGTCCAGATCCCACAGCCCCGCACCATTGCCGTTCTTGAGGCTCATCATGCCCAGATTGGGCAAGTGCCAGTCGAAATGGCCCACCTTGCCCTTGATCTCGGGCTTCCAGAACGCCTCGTAGCTTTGCGCCTCTTCCTCGCTCACGGCAGTGGTGTTGTAGCTGACGCCCAGATGCCCGCCGCGCAGGATCATGGAATAGAGCGAGTCGCCATCCCAGTGGCCGGGGAACTTGGTGAAGTCCTCGTGCAGCATGTCGTCGAACGGATAGTCGTCGGGGTTGAGCGGCTCGATATAGCCCGCGGCGTTCAGTTGCTGGACGAACTCGCCATCCGAGAGGATCACGTCATAGGTGCCCGGGGGCGACTGGGCGATCAGCGCCAGCATGTTGTCGCCGCCGGCATAGTATTTCGGCACGAACTTTACGTTGTTGGCTTCTTCGAACGCGCCTACCATGTCGGGTTCGCCATGGCCGTACCAGGCCAGCATGTTGATCTCGGTCGTTTGCGCCCAGGCGCGCCCGACGAAAGGAGCGGAAAGGGCGACGCCCCCGCCCATGCGCAACACGTCTCGCCGCAGGAAATGTGTACCGGTCTTCCGGTTCTTTTCGGTCATCAGGATACCTCCGCTGTTGTCGTGGCGCCGATGATCCCGGCGCCTTGTCTTGGTTTTTTCCGCTTCGCGCAGGCAGAGTGTAGAGAAGATTCCCATGTTTCGGAAATTTATCGACCATATGGAACCATAAAGCCCGTAAATCGGCGCCCTCCGCTTGCCTTTTCGGCATTCTTGATTCGGCAATAGTTTGTCACAGACCAAAAATTTTACCAAATGGAAAAGTTTTTGGATCCGGCATGGTGTGGGCACGCCTCAGGTGATTTCGCCCGGGTCCAAAAACCCCTCGATTACCTGGGTCAGCCGTTCGGCCACCAGATTGCCGCCGCCGCTCAGCCGGGTCTGGCGGTAGAACAGGCCGATGCGCAGGGGGTCAAGTTCCGGCAGGCCCTCTTCCGGGGCGATCCGTTGCATGCCCGGCTGCATGGTCGAGTTGGTCAGGCTGGAAAACCCCAGCCCGTCGCGCACCGCCTGTTGCACCGCGTCTATGTCGGGGCTGGAGAACACGACCTGCCATCCGCGCCGGGCCAGTTTCAGCGCCTCGGTCATCCGCTGGCGATAGACGCAGCCGGGCGGGTGCGCCACCAGCGGCAGGTCGGTGAAATCCGACGGCCGCTGGCCCGCCGCGCCCACCCAGAAGGGCTGTTCCTGCCAGCGCCGCACCAGAAACTGCGGATCGCCTCCCTGATACAGCGCCACCATCATGTCGATCTCGTCGCGCAATAGTGCATCGAGCAGGTTCTGCGACAGGTCGCAGCGAATGACGAGGCGCAGATCGGGCTCGGATTTGATCAGCGCGGTCAGGGTCTGTTGCAGGCGCCGAACGCCGTAATCGAGGGGCAGGCCCACGCACAGCGTGTCGTGCCGCTCGTCCCGGTCGAACAACCCCATGGCCAGATCGTTCAGCCGCAGGATCTGGCGCGCATGCATGGCCAGTGCCTCGCCCTTCTCGCTGACCTGCATCACCCGGCCCTTCTGATGGATGAGCTTGTAACCCACC
>JAUIBJ010000660.1 GCA_030428025.1 Alphaproteobacteria bacterium | reverse complement strand
GTGACGATCTGCACGATGCATCTTCTTGGGGCCATTCCGAACGCGGGAAAATACCTGGAGTTTTCCATCGAGGGCGAGGACTACTATCCGTGGCAACAGGAGCTGTTCCTCGGTGATCCCTATGCCGCCCGGGACGGCAAGCTTCGTATTCCCGATGGCCCGGGCTGGGGCGTCGAGATCAATCCCGGCTGGCTCGACCGGGCGAAATATCAAAAGAGCGCGTTAGAGGCTTGACCCCGGACGCCGGGCGGGCCGTAATCGAAAAAAACAACAAGACTCGACAAGGAGGACAACATGTCGAACTTTTTTAACGGAAACGGTGGCTTCAGCCGCCGTGGTCTGCTCAAAGGCGCGACCGCCATGGGTGCGGCGGGCCTGATCCTGCCTGCCTCGGTGCGGCGGGCGATGGCCGAGCCGAAACGCGGCGGTTCGGTCCGCATCGCGGTGGCCAGCGGCAACACGACCGACAGCTATGATCCGGGCACCTGGGATTCGGTCTACACGCAGATCTTCAACACCGCGCGCAACAACACGCTGACCGAAGTTGCGCCGGACGGTTCGCTGGTGCCGGAACTCGCTGAAAGCTGGGAAGCTTCGGAAGACGCAGCGACCTGGACCTTCAAGATCCGCGAGGGCGTCACCTTCCACAGCGGCAAGACGATGACGCCGGACGACGTCGCGGCCTCGATCAACTACCACCGCGGCGAAGAGGCAAAGTCGGCGGCGAAGCCCTATGTCGATCCGATCACGGATATCAAGGTCGATGGACAGAACGTCGTCTTTAGCCTCTCGGGGGGCAATGCCGACTTCCCCTACATCCTGGCCGACTACCACCTTGTCATCCTGCCCTCGTCCGACGGCAAGATCGACCCGCTGACCAGCGATGGTTGCGGCGGTTATATCGTCGATTCCTGGGAACAGGGCGTCTCGGGCAAGCTCAAGCGCAATCCGAACTACTGGAAGAGCGACCGGGCCTGGTTCGACGAGGTCGAGTTGCTGTCGATCGTCGATTCCGCGGCCCGGCAGAACGCCCTGATCACCGGTGAGGTGGATCTGATCGACAACGTCGATCTCAACACAGTAACGCTGCTTCAGCGCGCGCCGGGGATCACGATCCTGCCGGTGGCCGGTAACCAGCACTATGTGTTCGTGATGGACACCCGCGCCGGTCCCTTCGACAACAACAACGTGCGCCAGGCACTGAAATACGGCATCGATCGCCAGGAACTGGTTGACAAGATCCTTCAGGGATACGGCTCGATCGGGAACGATATCCCGATGGGCGCGCAGCAGCCGTTCTACAACACCGACTTGGAGCAGAAGACCTACGACCCGGACAAGGCGAAGTTCTACCTCAAGGAAGCCGGGATGGACACGCTCGACGTCCAGCTCTCTGTGGCCGACAGCGCCTTCGCCGGCGCTGTGGACGCCGGTGTCCTTTATTCCGAACGCGCTGCGGCCGCTGGCATCAACATCGAAGTGGTGCGCGAGCCGTCCGACGGCTACTGGGACAACGTCTGGATGAAAAAGCCGTTCTGCGCGTCCTATTGGGGCGGCCGTCCCACGCCGGACCTCATGTTCTCGGTCGCGTACCAGGGTGGCGCGCCGTGGAACGAAAGCTTCTGGGACAACGGGCGTTTCAACGAACTGCTGGTCGCAGCGCGCTCCGAACTCGACGAGGACAAGCGCCGCGAGATGTACTGGGAGATGCAGGATCTCTGCGCCAACGAGGGCGGTACCGTCATCCCGATGTTCGCCAACTACGTCATGGCGCATACCGACAAGGTAGGCGTGCCTGAAGTTGTCGGTACCAACCAGGGCATGGACGGCCTGCGCATGATCGAGCGCTGGTGGCTGGCCTGATCTGACAGGGTCCCGGCGCGAAAGTGCCGGGGCCGCCCCCATCGGGGGCCAACCGGTCTTCGTGAAGAGGCCGGGCTAAAAAAGCAGGAGAGGACCGGAATGGGCCCGATATGGACGATGATCGCCAAGCGCCTCGGCTTGGGTTTGCTGACGCTGTTTGTCATTTCGATAATCATCTTCAGCGCGACGGAGCTTTTGCCGGGTGATTTCGCGAAGGCGATTCTGGGTCAGTCGGCGACGGAGGAAACGCTGGCGGCGTTCCGTAAGGAAATCGGGCTCGATCTGCCGGCCTATCAGCGCTACTTCAACTGGTTAGGCGGTGCTCTTCAGGGCGATTTCGGCACCTCGCTGTCCGGCAACAAGCGGTCGGTCTCGGACCTGATCGCGACGCGGCTCGGCAATACGCTGTTCCTCGCGCTCTATGCCGCCGCAATCGCGGTGCCGCTGTCGCTGGTGCTCGGCATTCTCGCCGCACTTTACCGCAACTCGATCTTCGACCGGGCGGCCAATGCGGCCGCGCTGACCTCGATTTCGTTCCCGGAATTTTTCGTGGCCTATATCCTGATCTTCGTTCTCGCGCAGTCCGGCCTCTTTCCGTCGATGACGCGGATGGACGCGGATACCACCCTCGGCGAGGGCCTCTATCGCGCCTTCCTGCCCGCGCTGACGCTGACGCTCGTGGTCACGGCCCACATGATGCGGATGACGCGGGCGGCGATCATCAACCTGCTGGCCTCGCCCTATATCGAGATGGCGCGGCTGAAGGGGATCAACCCGATGCGGGTGATCCTGAAGCACGCGCTGCCGAACGCGCTGGCGCCGATCATCACCGTCATCGCGCTGAACCTTGCCTATCTCATTACAGGCGTTGTCGTGGTGGAGGTGGTGTTTGTCT
>JAUIBJ010000659.1 GCA_030428025.1 Alphaproteobacteria bacterium | reverse complement strand
TGTAATAGATGCACGCGCCGGCCACGGCCACGCCCGCAAGCCCCACCAGCCATTGCCCGAAGGGCACCGACATCAGCTTGGCGGTCCAACCCTGGGCGTTGCTGCCGCCGCCGCCGCTGCCCGCGCCTATGGCCATGGCGATGGCGGCCACGCCGATGCCACCATGAATGAGGCCGGTCACCACCTGACCGCCACGGGCGACGATGCCCTTGGCATCCGTGCCGTAGGTTTCCAGATCGAGCGCGGCATCGATCAGGCGCCAGATGGTGTAGCAGAATAGCCCCAGGCCGATCACCCAAAGCGCGATTTCCCCCCAGGGCTGCGCCTTCAGTTGCTGCAGCGCGCCGGTCGTGCCCTCGGCGTCGCCGCCATAGATCGCGGCGGTCAGGGCCAGACCCCCGATGATCAGATAGACCGTACCGCGCGCGCCGTATCCGGTGCGCATCACTGGGACCACCCAATAGGGGGCTCTTTCGGCCATGACGATTACCTCCTCTGTTGGAGGGTCAATCGCCAGAGGTGGGGTCAGGTTCCGCCCGATCTCACTCGGCGGGCGGGGCCGGGCAGCCTTCGGGCGCGGGCTGGCCGTCGAACACCACCTCGCCGCAGGGGTTGATCTGGTGCCAGACCCAGCCGCGCCCGTCCTCGGCCACGGCGACGATCCGGTCGATGCCGTACTGGATGTTCTGCTGGCCCAGAAAGGCCTTGGCACTGCCGTTCGTCAGGGCGGCGCCGATGTCATCGGCGTCGAAACAGTCGAACCAGCCCGGCGCCTCCAGCGGCACAGGCCGGTCGTAGGGCTCGTAGGTCTCGCTCAGCGCCGCAAGGGGCGTGGGCGTGGTAAAGCAGGCACGATAGCGGATGGGCGAGCTGTCGGCGTCGATGGCGCGGAACCCCTCATGTGCGACCGGCTCGGGCGCGCCGCTGGCCCGCGCGGTCATCTGCACGTCGCCCGCCCCCGTGGCCGGCACCTCCTCGTAGAAGGCATAGACCTGCAGATAGTACAGGGCGCCCCCGGCAAGAATGGCGGCCAAGACGATGAGGATGGCCAGAAACTTGCCCATCACCCGGCATGCCCCCCCGCTCCGGTCTGCACGAAGGCGTCGGCGCATTTCTTCGCCAGCGCCCGCACCCGTCCGATATAGGCCTGCCGCTCGGTCACGCTGATCACGCCCCGCGCATCGAGCAGGTTGAAGATGTGGCTGGCCTTGATGCACTGGTCATAGGCCGGGTGCGCCATGACGATGCGCTGGCCGGTCTTGGGGTCGTCATGCGGGTGGGCGAGGATCGCCTCGCATTCGGCCTCCGCATCCTCGAAATGCCGTAGCAGCATCTCGGTTTCGGCCACGTCGAAGTTGAAGCGGGAATATTCCTCCTCGGTCTGGCGGAACACGTCGCCATAGCTGAGCGGAATGGGCGCATCGGGGTCGTTGAAGGGCATCTCCATCACGTGGTCTATGCCCAGCACATACATCGCCAGCCGCTCCAGCCCATAGGTCAGCTCCCCCGAAACGGGGTTGCAGTCATGCCCGCCCACCTGCTGGAAATAGGTGAACTGGCTCACCTCCATCCCGTCGCACCAGACCTCCCAGCCCAGCCCCCACGCGCCCAGCGTGGGGCTTTCCCAATCGTCCTCAACAAAGCGGATGTCGTGCAGTCCCATGTCGATGCCGATCGCCTCGAGCGAGCCCAGATAGAGCGCCTGCAGGTCCGGCGGGCTGGGTTTGATCAGCACCTGGAACTGATAGTAATGCTGCAACCGGTTGGGGTTCTCGCCATAGCGCCCGTCGGTGGGTCGGCGCGAGGGCTGCACATAAGCCGCGGCCCAGGGCCGCGTGCCGAGGCTGCGCAGCGTCGTGGCCGGGTGGAAGGTGCCCGCCCCCACCTCCATGTCATAGGGCTGCATGATGGCGCAGCCCTTGGTGGCCCAATAGGCCTGAAGCCGCAGGATGATCTCCTGAAAACTGCGGGGCTTTTCGGGTTTTTCCGCCATTTACGCCTCTTTTCCGGGCCGGGTTGCGCTGCTGCCCTACCTACGGCGCCGCCCCCGTGGGGTCAATCGCGGCCCGGAGCATATTTTGGGTGCACAGACGGCTGAGTTTGCTAAAAAGGTCGAAACATCATCTTTCATCCGCACCGGCCAAAGGTACTCCATGACGCGCACCCTAGTTTCGTTTCTTCTTGCCCTCTTCTTTTCCGTTCAGATCGCCGCCGCCCAGCAGCAAAATGCCTGGATTCAGCTCGAATCCCATCCCAACCTGGCCGTGACCGAGCAGGCGATCCGCGCCTATGGATCGCAGGTGCAGGATGTGAACGGCTTCTCGCTCGGGGCGGGATGGTATGCGGTGGCGCTCGGGCCCTACACCCCGACCGAGGCCGAGGGCCGGATGCTCACCCTGCGCGACCAGGGGCTCATTCCGCGCGACAGCTATGTGGCGCTCAGCGCCGATTACCAGCAACAGTTCTGGCCGGTGGGCGCGAACTATCTCGACCGCCCGGCACTGGAGGTCGAGGGGCTGGCGCAGGAAACCGGCCAGACGGAGCAGACCGAGCTTGCACAGGCCGATACCGGGCCGGAAGAGACGCAACAGCAGGCCGACCCCGAACCGGAACCGCAACAACAGGCCCAGGCCGAGGCCGCCGAACCCCAAGTGGTGGCCGAGCCCGCCATCCCCGATGAGACCCCGGCCGAAGCGCGGCAGAGCGAGTCGCTTCTCTCGGGCCGCGAGCGGGCGCAGTTGCAGGAATGGCTGAAATG
>JAUIBJ010000658.1 GCA_030428025.1 Alphaproteobacteria bacterium | reverse complement strand
GTGACGATCTGCACGATGCATCTTCTTGGGGCCATTCCGAACGCGGGAAAATACCTGGAGTTTTCCATCGAGGGCGAGGACTACTATCCGTGGCAACAGGAGCTGTTCCTCGGTGATCCCTATGCCGTCCGGGACGGCAAGCTTCGTATTCCCGATGGCCCGGGCTGGGGCGTCGAGATCAATCCCGGCTGGCTCGACCGGGCGAAATATCAAAAGAGCGCGTTAGAGGCTTGACCCGGAGCATCCGGGCAGCCGTAATCGAGAAAAACAACAAGACTCGACAAGGAGGACAACATGTCGAACTTCACTAACGGAACCGGCGGTCTCAGCCGCCGCGGTCTGCTCAAGGGCGCGACCGCGATGGGCGCAGCCGGTCTGATCCTGCCCGCGAGCGTGCGCAAGGCCATGGCCGAGCCCAAGCGTGGCGGCATCCTGCGCATCGCGCTTGCCAGCGGCAACACCACCGACAGCCTCGATCCCGCGACCTGGGATTCGACCTTCGTGCAAAGCTTCAACACCGCGCGCTGCAACACGCTGACTGAGATTGCGCCGGATGGCTCGCTGATCGGCGAACTTGCCGAAAGCTGGGAGGCCTCGGCCGATGCCGCGACCTGGACCTTCAAGATCCGCGAAGGCGTGACCTTCCACAGCGGCAAGACAATGACACCGGACGATGTCGTCGCGTCGCTGAACTACCACCGGGGTGAGGAATCCAAGTCGGCCGCCAAGCCCTATGTCGATCCGATCACGGATATCAAGGTCGATGGTGGCAATGTCGTCATCTCGCTTTCGGGCGGCAATGCCGACTTCCCGTTCATCCTTGCCGACTATCACCTTGTCGTACTGCCCTCGGCCGACGGCAAGATCGACGTGACGACGACGGATGGCACGGGCGCCTATGTGCTTGACAGCTTTGAGCCGGGCGTGTCGGTGAAGATGAGCCGCAACCCGAACTACTTCAAGAGCGACCGCGCATGGTTCGATGGCATCGACGCCCTGTCGATCGTCGACGCGGCCGCGCGCCAGAACGCGCTGATCACGGGCGAGGTCGATGTGATCGATGGTGTCGATCTGAACACCGTATCGCTTCTGGAACGCGCGCCGGGCATCAAGGTTCTGCCGGTGGACGGCAATCAGCACTTCGTCTTCCCGATGGATACGCGGCTGTCGCCTTATGACAACAACAACGTTCGTCAGGCGCTGAAATACGGGATCGACCGGAACGAGCTGGTCGAGAAGATCCTGCGCGGCTACGGAAGCACCGGCAACGACCACCCGATCGGCCGGGGTCAGCGTTACTTCAACACCGAGCTGGAGCAGAAGACCTACGACCCGGACAAGGCGAAGTTCTACCTCAAGGAAGCCGGGATGGATACGCTCGACGTCCAGCTTTCGGCCGCCGATGCCGCCTTTGCAGGCGCGGTGGATTCGGCAGTTCTCATTGCCGAGCGGGCCGCAGCCGCCGGGATCAATATCGAGGTGGTGCGCGAGCCGAGCGACGGTTACTGGGACAACGTCTGGATGAAGAAACCGTTCTGTGCCTCTTATTGGGGCGGCCGTCCGACCGAGGATCTGATGTTCTCGGTCGCCTACAGCGCAGGCGCGCCGTGGAACGACAGCTTCTGGGATCACGCACGTTTCAATGAACTGCTGGTCGCCGCGCGGTCGGAACTGGACGACGACAAGCGCCGCGAGATGTATTGGGAGATGCAGGACATCTGCGCCAATGAGGGCGGTGTGGCCATCCCGATGTTCGCGAACTACGTCAACGCGCATTCCGACAAGGTTGGCGTGCCCGAAGTCATCGGCACGAACCAGGGCCTCGACGGTCTGCGCCTCTACGAGCGCTGGTGGTTCGCCTGATCCGACGGGGGCCCCGGCGTGAAAGCGCCGGGGTCTGTTCGTTCCTGACTGGACCAACCGGTTCGTCGCAAAGAGACCGGAAAAAGAACAACAGGAGAGGACCGGGATGAGCCTGATATGGACGATGATCGCCAAGCGCTTCGGCTTGGGCTTGCTGACGCTGTTTGTCATTTCGATAATCATCTTCAGCGCGACCGAACTTTTGCCGGGCGATTTCGCGAAGGCGATTCTGGGTCAGTCAGCGACGGAAGAAACGCTGGCGGCGTTCCGTAAGGAAATCGGGCTCGATCTGCCGGCGTATCAGCGCTACTTCAACTGGCTGGCCGGTGCCGTTCAGGGCGATTTCGGCACCTCGCTGTCCGGCAACAAGAGACCTGTCGCCGATCTGATCGCGACGCGGCTCGGCAATACTCTGTTCCTCGCGCTCTATGCCGCCGCAATCGCGGTGCCGCTGTCCCTGGTGCTCGGCATTCTCGCCGCACTTTACCGCAACTCGATCTTCGACCGGGCCGCCAATGCCGCCGCGCTGACCTCGATTTCGTTTCCCGAGTTTTTCGTGGCCTATATCCTGATCTTCGTTCTCGCGCAGTCCGGCCTCTTTCCGTCGATGACGCGAATGGACGCGGATACCACCCTTGGAGAGGGCCTTTATCGCGCCTTCCTGCCCGCGCTGACGCTGACGCTCGTGGTCACCGCGCACATGATGCGGATGACGCGGGCGGCGATCATCAACCTGCTGGCCTCGCCTTATATCGAGATGGCGCGACTTAAAGGCATCAACCCGATGCGGGTGATCCTGAAGCACGCGCTGCCGAACGCGCTGGCGCCGATCATCACCGTCATCGCGCTGAACCTTGCCTATCTCATTACAGGCGTTGTCGTGGTGGAGGTGGTGTTTGTCT
>JAUIBJ010000657.1 GCA_030428025.1 Alphaproteobacteria bacterium | reverse complement strand
CGAGCCCGAAATTCCACATCGCCCGCGCCGCCGCGCCGATATTCTCGCCCATCTGCGGGCGCACCAGCACGAAGGCCGGCTGGGGGGTGGTCGTGGGCATGGCATCTCTCCTTCACCGCCTGCCTCATAGCCCCGCCCCGGCGCCCTGAAAAGCCCCGGGCCCGTCATCTTGCCGCAAACACTCCCGCCGGAGGCGAAACCCTGCTATCCTGCCCCGCGCGGCACAGGGGGGCAGGATATGGCCTATGACGAGGGGCTCGCGCAGATCATGCGCGCCGATCTGGGCGCGCCCGAGGTGCTGGTGGAAAAGAGGATGTTCGGCGGGCTCTGCTTCATGCGGAAGGGCCACATGATCTGCGGCCTCCATCAGGGCGGCGGGCTCTACCGTGTCGGCAAGGCGGCGCGCGCGGAGGCGCTGGCCCTGCCCCGCGTCCGGCCGATTATCATGGGCGGGCGCAGCATGGGCGGCTATGTCGAACTGCCCGCCGAGGCGATGGGAGACGCGACCACCCGCCGCGCCCTTCTCGACATGGCAAGCGCCTTCACCGCTACCCTGCCGCCGAAGTAGACGGGCCTGTCATTCCCCGCTATAGGGGCGCGGATAAGGACAAGAGGAGCGTCCCATGGCCGAGCCCGAGCAGCCGCAGATCTATCTGATCACCCCGCCCGAGATCGAGCTGAGCCGCTTTCCCGATACGCTCGCCGGCGTACTCGACGCCCATCCGGTGGCCTGCCTGCGGCTGGCGCTGTCGACCCATGACGAGGCGCAGCTTTCGCGCGCCGCCGATGCCTGCCGCGAGGTGGCCCATGCCCGCGATATCGCCATCGTCATCGACACCCATTTCATCCTCGCCGAGCGGCTGGGGCTCGACGGTGTGCACCTGCCCGACGGCGCGCGCCAGATCCGTTCGGCCCGCAAGGCGCTGGGGCCCGATGCGGTGGTTGGCGCCTTCTGCGGCACCTCGCGCCATGACGGCATGAGCGCGGGCGAGGCCGGGGCGGATTACGTCAGCTTCGGGCCCGTCGGCGCCACGGCATTGGGCGACGGGGCGCAGGCGGCGCGCGAGCTTTTCGACTGGTGGTCTGAGATGATCGAGGTGCCGGTGGTGGCCGAGGGCGCGCTCGATGACGCGTTGGTGCGCGACCTTGCGCCCGTCACCGATTTCTTCGGCATCGGCATGGAGATCTGGCGCGAGGACGACCCGGCAGCGGCCCTTGCCCGGCTGATCGCGGCGATGGGCTGAGCGTTCAGCCCTTGAGTTGCCGCTCGGGCGGCATGCCGCCCCGCACGACCTCTTCCAGACAAGCGGCCAGCGCCTTGCGGTCGGGAAAGTCGGCTACCCTAACGGGGGCATGATAGATTACCTTCGCAGCCCCGTTCCGCCGTACCGCCAGCACTTGCAAAAGATGCGGCCCAAAGCCCATATCGCCCCACCAGCCATAGAATCGCGGATCCTCGCCCGGCGGCGCGGTGTAGATCACCGTGATCGGTTGAATCCGCAGTTCCTGTCGCAGTTTTTCATTGAAGAACGCCTGAAAGAGCGTTGTTTTAAATGGTAATACCCGAAATCCGTCGGTCGATGTCCCTTCCGGAAAGAAGAGCAGCTTGTGCCCGGCCAGAAGCCGCTCCTCGAACAGTTCCTGCTGTGCACGGGCTTGGCGCCGGTCACGGGTGATGAAGACGGTGCCGGTAATCTTCGCCAGAAGGCCGATCCCGGGCCAGCCCGCCACCTCGGCCTTGGAGACGAAATAGATCCGCTTGCGGGCGTTCAGCGTAAAGATGTCGAGCCAGGAAGCATGATTTGCCACCACGGCCCCGCGAGCAGCCATCCGTTCGCCCACCGTCTCGTGCCGCATGCCCAGGACGAGAAAGGCGAGACGGCAGACGATCTGGGTAATGAAGGGCGTCCAAGGGCGGTGCAACCCGTACAAGGGTCGTTCCGCCAGCCGCAGGAGTGCCATCGCCACGACCCCGGTCGCCAGTATTGCCGCAAGTGCCCCGCCACGCAGCGCCACCCGCAGCCACCCCGCCGGAGTGATTTCGAAAACGGGTGGCTCCTCTTCCGGCGACCACGTAAAGCTCACCTCACAAGTCCCTTGGAATAAATATTTTTCTGCGTTTGACTCAGTCGCTCCGTATCCATTACCAGACAGATATCGGTGGTGTTGAAGGCATGGTCCACATAGGCCCCATCGCCGACGAACCCGCCCAGCCGCAGATAGGCCTTGATCAGCGCCGGCACCTGAAGCATCGCGGCGCGACGGTTGACCTGAGGCTCGGGCAGAAGATCCATCGCCTGATAATGACTGGGCTGGGCCCGTACCCGCAGCCGTTCGGGCGCCAGATGCCGGTAATGCAGAAGCGACAGAGGTTGCGCCAGCGCGGGCAGGTCGGTGCCGTGGAAGCTGGCCACGCCAAACAGGATTTCGATTTCGTTTTCAATAACGTATCGCGCAATCCCGTTCCACATGTAGTACATCGCCGCGCCGCCCCGATAGGCGGGCGCGAGACAGGAGCGGCCCAGTTCCATGATCCGGCGGCCCGACCGCTTGAGCGGCTCCAGATCGTATTCGTCTTCCGAGTAGAACTGGCCGATCCGCCCGGCCTGGTCGTCCCGCAGCAGGCGGTAGACGCCCACCACCGCATCGCCGCGGGCCGCATCGGTCAGGATCAGATGGTCGAAATAGGGGTCGAACCGGTCCCGCTCCAGCCGTTCGCCATGATCGACCAGCGGGCCGTCGCCCCCCAGTTCGGCCACGAAGACCTCATAG
>JAUIBJ010000027.1 GCA_030428025.1 Alphaproteobacteria bacterium | reverse complement strand
ATAGGAGTTCACGATCGGCAGGACGAAAGTGATTTCAGGGCAATAGACATTGGTGCGAGCAGAGGTGCAGATCACCTGATGGAGCAGCGTCGTGCCCGACCGGGGTGCGCCACCCACGAAGATGACGGTTTGTGGTTTTTCGTTCTCTGCCATCTGATTGCCTGCCTTTCTGCAAACGTGAAGGTCTTGAACCGTACTGGCGCGGTCAGCGCTGGTTTTTCGATTGACGCTTCTGTCGGGCCGCTTCGGCACGGTCAAAAAGACTATCTGCCAGGAATTCCGCGATTTCAACGGCCTTTGTCGCCGTCAGCCCGGGGTATTCTTCCCACGGTTCGTCGTCCGAAGGTAAGTTTTCGTGAAACAGGATACCGTCTTCGCGACCGCAGTATTCGCGCGCCACGCGGGCATTGCTGTCGGCAAAGCCTTCGGCCACGGCGCGCCGTTGAGACGGCGGCCAGACACGGTTCCATTCCTGCGGATCGGGATGCTGTCGGGTATAGTTGCTGAGAATGCCGGCATAAATCCAACTGCGATGAGAGATTCTACGCTTTGCCGTCATCGCACCCAAGAAGGAAAGACAATCGCGGCTGAGTTCCGTATTGCTCGCGTCAGAGACTTCGTACTCCGGTTGGAATTCTATGTTCAGCACTTCAAGGAATGTGCGCTCGACAGACTGAGGTACAGCGCCCTTCTCGAAAACAGCGACACGAATATGTTCATTTCCAAATACTTCGGCCCAGTGACCAAGCCACTCGTAGTAATCGAGTCTCGGCAGCTGTTTTTTCATATACACATCTGGAGCCAAGTCCGTGGCACCGGTCTTCAGATTCGATTTGTAGGCGGATTCGAGCCACTTGTCCTGACGGCGCAAGTAAAAAACGATGTCGGTGTCAAAATCTTGGAAGTAGTCTTTCACCTCCGTGATTTGGGGAACATAAGACAAGGCCTCGGTGCTCATGATGACGGTATCACAGCCGGTGGCCTCGATTTCACCGCGCAAAGAACGCGCCAAAACATCTGGTTCCACCGGTTTGATCCAGTCGGCGCCCCCTTTTCTGAACGCAGTACTCAGCGGATGGTGCGCGAAGTTCTGAAGGCCAGCTCTCGGGTATAACACTCCGTGAGCGATAAGCTTTTCACGATTGTGCAGCAGGAAACGCTGAATCGAAGTGGTGGCGGTCTTCGGCAGCCCCACATGCAGGAAAAGTTTCGGCATACTTTCGGCGTCCCTAGATTGACTTGCTTCGTTGCCCGCGAGGCGGCCGGTTCGCGTGGGTCAGATCACGACAGCAGGGCCGCGAAATGATCCGCCTGTGCCTCGAAGGCCGAGCGCGGAACCTCGTAATATATGTTCTCGTCATCCTCGCCGGTGCGCCGTGCGCCAAACCTGTCGTGAAAACGCAACGTATGCGTGTTTTCCTTTCGCACGTCGAAGACCGAACGTTCAAGCCCCAAAACCTCGAATCCGTACCGGTAGATCTGCACGGCACTGTCGAGGGCGGCCTTGTGCGGCTTGTTGTCGTTCAGGATCCAGCTGCCCCATGTGAACTGGCCGTTCTGGATTTCGTACATCCGGACGACGCCGCAGCGGGTGCGGTCGTCGGTGCGCTCGATGACGAAATAATATTCCGTCCCTTCCGCTTCGCGCTCCTTGTAGCGGAGAATCCAGGCGCGCTGGTCGTCGACCGTCCCGGTGGTTGTCGACAGGTGGCTGTTATAGGCCGGATCGTTGCGAAGGCCCCAGATGAACTCGGCATCGTCCTCGGCCACCAGCCGCAGTGTGACCTTGCTGCCGGAAATCTCCGATTTGTCGATCATGGCTACGTCCTTCTCTCGCTGCGTGGGCTCGTGGATGGCGCCTGTGTCCCCGACCGGAACCGAGACCGGTTTCGCCGCGAGCGCATCGACAATAACCTTCTGCATCGCGCGGGAAAAGTCGTCATTCGCCACGAAAACCGGTTTGCGGGCCGCTTCGCGCACCCGGGCGGCCAGGGCCTGGCGCCGGGCTGGGTCGGTCGCCAGGCCGCGGATCTTCTCGATATAGGCGTCGGTCGAACTGGCCAGCAGGTCCGACAGGCCGAGCGATCCGACCAGGAACTGGTCGATCGACCGCGTGTCGCGGCGCCGCAGCACGACGGGCGGCACCCCGTAGATCAGGGCCAGATGGGTCATCGTCGCGCCGCCATGCGGGAAGGAGGACAGGTAGATGTCGGACAGGGCAACCGTGGCTTCGGCTTCGGCGACACTCAATTCGCCCATCACCAGCACGCGGTCGAGCGACACGCCCACTTCCTCTGCGGCTTCGGTGAGCTGGCGGTTGAAGGCGAAGGCCTGCGACCGGGCCGCCCAGCCGGGATTGTGGGGGGCCAGGACAAGGCGACCGTTCGGCACCAGCGACAGCGCCTTCAGCATGGTCACCAGGCATTCGTGGCGCAGTTTCTGCAGCGATCCGCCGTTGAACATGACGAACTCATTCGCGCCGATGCCCAGGGTATGCCGGTCGAAGCCCGGCTCGGGCCGCGGTTTGAACGAATTCAGATAGTTGATCACCGGCCCGTCGACCCGGATCAGTCGCTCTGGGATGTCCTCGCCCGAGACCTCGGCCGCAGGATCATCCGAGCGGCCGGTAATGAACCCGTCGAAAGACGGAAAGCCCGGGGCCACGGGGATGTGAGAATTCAGCACCATCTGCACCGGCGCGACGCGGTTGAACAACGCGAGTTCCTGCTCGCGCACGCCGAAGGTCGTGGCGTTGGCCAACAGGAAGACGTCGAGGTCGTCCGCCAGGATGCGCTCTCGCATGGTATGCGGGTCGGCTGGCAGGATCCGGCGGTGGTCGATCGCCGCATCGAAGGCATGGGTGAATTCGTCATCGGACGAGACGACCCTGTCGGCGAAGGCTACCGAATAAGCGAAAATCTCGAACCTTGAATGATCGAAAGCGCGAAAGAACGACACCACCGCTTCGCTGTCGGGACCCTTGTCGAAGGTCCGGCACAGCAGGCCCACGCGAATGCGCCCCTGCGACAGGTCGGCTGGCCGCGGGACGCTGCGTGCCTTGTGCACGTCCATCGGCGCCACCCGCGCCAGCAGCCGGTTGCGCGCCTCCAGCACCGGGCGCACCGGCTGACCAACGAGGAAAAGCTGGCCAAGGTCGATCGCGCCGGTAAGCTCGGCGACCATGAAGCGGTGGTCTTCCGGCCGGTCCGGCGCCAGATGTTCCGCCAGCCAGTCAAGCAGCCTGGCGGCGTAGCCCACATAGCCGGCATCCTCTCCGGCGCGGAACAGGAAGGCGGGGGTGATCAACCAGCGCAGATAGCGTTTCTGCACCTGGCTTTCGACATGCCCGAGATCGGCCGCCAGCGGCAGGGTCCAGGCCGGCATGTAGAGCATCGCCAGCACCAGATCCCGAGCGTTCAGCGGTTCGGTCTCCGACGCCTCGTCCGCAGCGGCCAGCGCTTCGAACCGGGCGCGTATCACCTCGATGGTCCGGGTTTCGTCTTCGCTGAAATCCCGCAGCGTTACATAAGCCGAGCGCGTGTTACGCGAGAAGTCGGCGAAGAAGCGGTGCTTTATCAGACTGTCGAACACCTCCTTGCCTAGCGTCCCCAGAACCGTATGAAGGTCCCGGCGCGTCGCGATCAGCCGATCTTCGAACCCGGCCGGCGTCCAGTCGCCACGCGTGCTCCATGCCCCGGTCAGGGTGTCGGCGTCGCTGTTCGCGTCGTAAAGGCGGTCGAGCAGCGCGCGCGCCTGTTCGTCGCCATCGGTTTCGTCGCTGTCCTCGGGGTGCTGCGCCGGGAAGAAGGGCAGCAACTGAGATTTCGGCAGGGTGAAGTCCTCGTGCGCTTCGGGCGTGACGCCCTTGGCCGTGCCCTCGATCCGCCAGCCCGCGACGTTGATCACCTCGTGCCCGAGCGCTCCACCCAGCTGGCTCCAGAAATAGAAGTTGGTGCCGGGCGCGTTGGAGAACAGCGGGAAAACCCGTGCACCCTCGGGGGCGAACAGCATGTTGGCCAGATGCGCCCCGCTCTGTCCGACGATATCCGTGGCACGTGCCATCTTTCGCACCTGATCGGAGAGGCTCAGCCGCGCACAGTCGAGCGCGCCGAAGTCGTGATGGTCCACCAAGTCCGATTGCAGATCCTCGGCGTTCAGCATCTTGCGGATGTTGCCCTTGCGGATGAGGAACAGACGTTCGACGCCCGACCCGTCGTCGAGGCCGCGGAACATTGCCGCCATGCCGCGCACCACCTGCGGATGGAACCAGGTCGACCCTACCGCCGGGATCGCCTCGGCGAAGGCGTCGTGGATGACGTTGGGCATGCTGCCTGCATAGAGCTTGCCGACGGCGCAGGTCACATGACGCGGAAGCCGCAGAACGGGCCGCGCCGGGAACAGCAGCCGCAGCGCCTGATAATGCTGGTCCGGCATGTCGGCATCCGTCAGGATCGGAACCCCCTTCGGCGCGATCCGGTCGGCCAGCATGACACGCGGCAACACCTCGATCAGGAAATGGAAATAGTTCCGGCTGTAGCTGCCCGAGGCGAAGATGCCCGACGGGATCGTGCGTTCGGCCTTGTAGTAACGCAGCAGGACGTGATCGTCGGAAACCGCGGCGACCGCGGCGTTTTCCTTCACCTGCATGCTGCGGCGATCGAAACCGACAAGTCCGTGATCGATCCAGGCTCCGCCTCTGCTCAGGAACCCGTCGTTCCCGGCGATCATCGTCACCCCTTCATAGACCGAGGCAGTGGCCGCGGGCACATCGACGACACCGGCCGGTGGCGCGATGTGCTGCGGCGATACGACCTTGGGCCGCTCCACATGCTGGCGCGTGGCAGGGAAGATCTCGGTCGCATGCAGGGCCTCGTCGTCGCCGGTGACCAGCCGGTGAACGCCCGTCCGCAAACTCGGATGCCGGGGCCCGTGCTCGGGGTGGATCGACTGTTGCAGCATGTCCGCGGCCGCGTCCATCGACCCTGCATCGAACAGGCCGGTCGCCATCTTCGCGGCCAGTCGGGCATAGCCAGGGTTCATCGGCATCGTGGGCCGGAACCGCGCCCTGCCGCGCAAGACGTAGTCAACGAGCGGCGACCCGCCGCCGTTGTCGCGCAGGAACCGGTTATAATAATCCGCGCTGTTGAAGGCGGGCGAGGGCGAGCGGCCCTCGTACTGGCCCCATCTCAGGAAGTGGATCAGCGGGTTTATATCCACTTCCCGGACATCCCGGTTGGAATACAGGTAGTGCTGTGTCGAGAAAAGCGGGTGCGGGCTGATATTGTGGCTCACCGCGTTCTCGAGGAAGTACTGGGTGGGGCTGATCGTCAGCGTCGAGACGTGCGGCGCCTGTTTAAGGATATAGGAGGTCTGGACCAGAGGGTGCGTATCCACGCCAAGCCTGTTCGCCGCCAGCAGTTCTAGAACCGTGATGGCGCCGGTCAGCGTTCCGGGGCGCGAGCGTTCGACATGCTCGACCGAGATCAGCATGTTCGGATCGCGGTCTGAAAGGTTGCCCTCGATCAGATGCGCCCAAAGCAGCGTCGGGGCCGCATTGGCATATTGCTTCAGCTCCTTGCCGGCAAAATGACTGGCATCGAACAGCGATGACAGGGCCGGTTCCTCCAGCGAAGGCTTGGCGTCGTACAGAACCGATTTCAGGAATTTCAGCCGGTCCACAGACGATTTGGCCTTGTCTGTCGCCAGAAGCGGGTGTGGGCTGTAGCCCTGACCGATCCCGCTTTCCAGGAAATGCGCCAACAGCGGTTTTCCGTCGGTGGGCATGCGCATTTGCCGGGCGTAATGACCGGGGTCGAAGAACTGATGCGGGCGCATATAGCCCCCGTTCGCCACATAGTCCCCCAGAAGTCCCGCCAAACCGATCTCGCCCCGCGCGCCGTGGCGGCTGCGCGACAACGCAAAGACCGTCGGATCGAACATCACATGCGGCCGCAGCCCTCGGGCCTCGCCGCGCGTGACATAGTGAGAGAGGGGATGCTCTTCGGCGATTCTGCGTTCGGTCTCGCTCAGCTGTGACAGGTAAAAGGCGGGATCGAACAACGCGCTGGGAAGCCGCCCCTCCTTTTCGCCATGGTTCAGGTAATGCTTGAAAGGGTCTATGCCGGCCTTCTCTACGTCGCGGTAGGCCGTCAGGTAGAAATCAGGATCCAGCAACGCATGCACGATCTCCTTGCGGAGCGCGCCCTTGATCGGCTCCCGCCCGCGCCCTTCCACGACCGCGCGGATTGCGTTGAGCCGCCGCGGCAGCCGCGACGAGCGGCCACTTTTCATGAACCAGCGTTCGGAGGACTTCGACAACTCCACCAGTTCGTCCTGCCATGTTTCGCCGAGCAGGCTGTAGAGCTCATCCGGTGTCTGCCACATGATCTTGGCGTCGGGGCCGAAGTCGCGGCCAGAGACATAGCGCTCGGCATCGCCCACGTCGCCGCCGTAGACCGCGATCGGCACCGAGGCCGCGGCGGCCTCGAGCATCGTCATCGCGCCGCCGATCGGGAAAGAGCCGAGGAAAAGATCGACTTGGTCCTCGACCAGGGCCTCGGCCACTGCATCGACCTCGCCGGCGAACTTCACCCGGCTCTTGGGTACACCGGCCTTCTTCAACGCCCGATGGATCGCGTCGCGCATCGCGTCGGGCATCGGGCCGTAATGAACGTGGTTCCCCCGCGTCGTCCGCAGCACGCGGGTCAGGACGGCCGGCAGGCCCAGCGGGCCGTCCGTCTCGAACTTGTGCGGGGTGCCGGCTGTGGCGGTCACGAAGGTGCCGCTGGCAAAGGGCTCGAATTTCGTCGGCTTGCGCGCCCCGTCGTTCTCGTCCTCGTCCCCGTCTTCGTCTTCCGGTTGCGACCGGTTGGTCTCGCCGGTCGTTTCGAACGGGCCGGGCCGGTCAAGCGTCAGGGGCAGCACGAAGACGTGGCTTTGCGGCTGCCGTTCACGGATCTGCTGCATCTGCTCTGGCCGGATCGCCAGATGCGTGGCCAGGGGCAGATCGACCCCGACGCTGGGCACAGTATCCGCATGCCGGATGACATAAAGGCGGGGTCCCAGGCGCTCGGCCTGCTCGTGCAGGGCGATGCTGGCCAGCACGTCCTCGGGATGGTGGGCGGCATAGACACGCTGGGCTGCATAGGCCGACAGCTTCTCGCGCAGCCAGGTCAGGCGGTCGAACAGGCCGAGTTGCTTGTCTGGAAAGACCGGGAAGGCCCCGGCCTCGATCATCCGCTGGTGGCCATAGTCCCGGTTGGTGTCCAGAGCGCCCGTGAACAGCACGATATGGCGTTCGTCGGGCCGAGAATTGATGATCTGTTCGATCAGGCGCCGATGCCCGCCGGTGCGGTAGATCTCGGTGACGACATAGACATTGGCCGGGCGATCGAAACCGATGATCGCGCCCGAGGTTGGGTAGGCCTGTGCCATCTTGGCCGAGAGCGCCTTGCAGCGCGTTTCGAGCTCTTCGAAAACCGGGCTCGCGCTTCCGACCGTGCTGCGCAGATTGGCGCGTGCGGTCGAAAAAAGCTCTTCGAGCTGAAAGGAAACGCGATCGAGGGTGGAGTCCCCCGTACCGGCGGTGTCGATGCGGGTCGCTGGCGATGGCGCTTGTGTGTTCACAATGTCTCCACGGTTGCGATGTCGTGCGCCGCCGTGTTCACCAGATCCGCCACAGCCCGCGCGTCGTCTTCGGACAGGTGCGGGCCGATAGGCAGGCTCAGGCAGGTCTGGCAGATCTCTTCCGTCACCGGAAAGCTCGCGCTCGCGAAGCTGTCCGCGAAGGCGCCGCTGCGGTGGTTGGCGATCGGATAATGCATGCCGGTGGCGACCCCGCGCGCGGCAAGCGCCTCCTTCAGCGCGTCGCGGCGTGGATGGCGCAGGACATAAAGATGCCAGACAGGCTCTGTTCCTTCCGCCACCGATGGCAGGGTCAGGCCCGGCGCCCCGTCGAGGGCCGCGCTGTAGATCGACGCGATCCGCCGCCGCTGCGCGTTCCAGGCATCCATCATCGGCAGCTTGACCGACAGCATCGCCGCCTGCAGCGGGTCGAGACGCGAATTGTAGCCGACGCTTTCGTGGTTGTACTTCTCGCGCGACCCGTAATTGCCGAGCATCCGGATCCGGTCGGCCAGTTCGGCGTTGTCGGTCACGACCGCGCCGCCGTCGCCGAACGCGCCCAGGTTCTTGCCCGGATAGAAGCTGAAGCCGGCCACATGACCCAGCGTGCCGGTGCGGGCCTTCCCGACTTGCGCGCCATGCGCCTGGGCCGCGTCCTCGATCAGCACCAGACCGTGCTGCCTGGCAAGATCCTGCAGGGTCTCGTGCGGAACCGGCGCCCCGTAAAGATGCACGGGCATGATGGCTTTCGTGCGATCGGTGATGGCCGCGGGGATGGCCGCGAGGTCGATATTCATCGTCGCCGGATCGGCATCGACCGGAACCGGGGTCGCGCCGACCT
This sequence comes from Alphaproteobacteria bacterium, assembly GCA_030428025.1. Lineage (GTDB taxonomy): Bacteria > Pseudomonadota > Alphaproteobacteria > Rhodobacterales > Rhodobacteraceae > Roseovarius. Next base: position 5,662 of record JAUIBJ010000027.1, on the reverse strand, counting down.
GGGCCACGGCGATCCAGGTGGCGATGAAGGTGTTGGCGGGAACGATCACCTCGTCGCCCGCGCCGATCCCGTAGGCCCGCAGCGCAAGCACCAGGGCGTCCAGGCCATTGCCGACGCCGACGCAGTGGTTCGCACCGCAATAGTCCGCAAACGCCGTCTCGAAGGCCGCTACGGGTTCGCCGCCGATATAGATGCCCGAGTCGAGCACACCGCGCACGGCCGCATCCATCTCTTCCTTGAGGCTGCGATAGGTAAAGCCGACGTCGAGAAACTGGTACTTCATTCGTCTTCCGCTTCCAGCTGTTTGCCGTTCTTCACCCACTTGAGATACTCCTCGAACGTGTAGATGTAATCGGCACGCTCGAAAGGCCGCGATGCCAGAACGCAGATCACTGTGCCGGCCTCGTCGAACTTCAGGCTACGCCACATGCCTGCCGGCACATACAGGCCGTTGGCCGGATCGTTCAGTTGGAAATCGTATTGCGTCGCGCCGTCAAACAACGTCACATTGCACGCACCGCTCATGCAGACGAAAAGCTGCTGTAGCCGCTTATGCCCGTGTTCGCCGCGAATGGCGCCGATCGGTACGTCATAAAGGTAATAGACCCGCTGGATCGAGAAGGGCAGGCTGGACCCTTCGATGGCGCAGAGGCGTCCGCGCGGGTCCGCGAAGCTGCCAACCGATAAAATCCGCGGAATATTAATGTCTTTGATTTCCATGTCTTTAATTCGGCACTCTTGAAAGCAACGGAAAACGCAACTGCGGTCAGGTCAATCCGCGGCAGTCTCTGGAACTGGCTGGTAGCGCGGGGAGTGCCGAACAAGGAGTATTTTGTCAACATTTCTTTTGACACATCCGCGAACGCCAGAAGGGACGGGGCCAATCGTGGCGGGGACTCGCCGAATCGATGGGAAGTCTGCCGCAATCGCCCCATTTCGACGTTCTTGCGACCGAACTTTTACCGCGACCGCACTCAGCTGAAGAAGTCGAAATGCGGGTCGCGCGGGATCTCGGGTTCCGGCATTGGCTCGTGCGGGACGTAGGACTCGTCGAGTGCCTTCTCGACCTCCTCGCCATAGAACACGAGGGTATCCCAGGTATTTTGGAGGCCGTTGTAGATGCGCATCGAAACGTAGTGGTCGTCATGGCTGATCATGTCGACGCGCGAATCGCCCGCCTTGGCCGCATCCATCAGTGCGCGGATGTCCTCGGCACTGTCGAGCTCGTCGCCCACCAGGTCCTTGATCGGGTTCTGGAACAGATAGCCCAGCTTTACCTCCTCTTTGCCCACCTCGACCAGGCTTAGCCGGCTCTGGTCGTCCATCAGGTTGGCCGGCGAATCGAGCCCCCAGATGGCCGATTCGGTGCCGGGGCCCCGGAACAGGAGCGTATCGGTCGCGCCGCCATCCTGAATCCCGATCGTATAGTGAGACATGGACAGTTCGGACAGCCAGACGCCGTTGATGCCGGGGACGAATTCGAAATCCAGCTCGGCGCCGCTTTCCCCGGTGGTCAGTTCCGCCAGGATCTGTTGCACGTCGCTGTCGTCGCCGTCGCCATCGACGAAGCCGAGGATGATTCGCGCCAGCTCGCCGTCGCCGACGTTTTCCGGGCTGCCGATATCCAGGATGTATGGCCCGTTGGGAATGTCGGCGGCATAGAAATCCGACCGGCCATTATTCACGTCGAACAGCGGCGGCAGCATTGTTATTGGCACATCCGCCAGAAGGTCGGGGCCCAGCGTGTCGATCAGGCTTCCGAAGGCCCAGTCCACTGCGTCGGCCGCCGGCGGCCCGAACCACTGGTCGACCATGCCGACGAGATCCTGAAGCGGGGTGTCGTCATAGCCACCCGCCGTCCTTTCGACACCGACGCCGATTCGGGTGGTGAAATCCAAAAGCAATTGAAATGACATCTCCGGCTCCCTGATTCGCCTTGTGATTCGAATCAATGATAGCCGATTTTTCCACAAGGCAGGCGCCGGAAGTTGACGCCGCGTCCCGCAGTGCGCCGGCGGCTTGAGAAGCGGGCCGCGATCCTCTAGGACTCCGGCCCCAGGACGAGGGCGGAACATGGCATTCACGGTGGCAATTGACGGCCCGGCTGCGGCGGGCAAGGGTACTGTCGCCCGGGCGGTGGCCCGGCATTTCGGCTTTGCCCATCTCGACACCGGGCTTCTTTACCGGGCCACGGGCCGGCGCACGCTCGACGGAACCGATCCTGTCTCGGCCGCCGAAGCCCTGCGCGCCGAGGACCTGGAGGCGGACGATCTGCGTACGCCCGACGTGGCCCAGGCCGCCAGCCGGGTGGCGGCGGTTCCCGAGGTGCGCCGCGCACTGCTGGATTTCCAGCGCGCCTTTGCCCGGCGCGAGGGAGGGGCGGTGCTCGACGGGCGCGATATCGGCACGGTGATCTGTCCCGATGCCGAGGTGAAGCTATTCGTCACCGCCACCGACGACGTGCGCGCCACGCGCCGGTTGAAGGAACTTCGCGAAAATGGTTTCAAGACCGACTTTGACGAGGTGCTGGCCGATCTGCGTGCCCGCGACGCCCGCGACAGTGCCCGCGCCGCGGCACCGCTGAAGCCGGCGGATGACGCGGTGCTGCTCGATACCTCACAGATGGATATCGACACTGCCGTGGACCGGGCTATCGCCGAGGTTGCGCGCCGCCTCCGCTGATCGGCGACTGCCTGCCCGACGGGGCCCGGGCCGCGGATTGGCCTTGATTCCCCGCGCTGCGCTCTCTATAGAGCGCTCGTCGACAAGGCGGAAAACGCCGCAAAGGGCAAAAGAGATCGGGCAGGGTCGGGCAACCGGCCCTCTTTCGTTTGCGGACCGTCTGACCAACGAAACCCCCAAGACCGGCGGAGACAACCGTACGGCCGGAAAAATCGAACGTGTAGAGGAATATAACGCCACATGGCTCAAAACGCATCGATGGAGGAATTCGAAGCCCTCCTGAACGAAAGCTTCGAAATGGACACCCCCGAAGAGGGCTCTGTCGTCAAGGGCAAGGTCATCGCGATCGAAGCGGGCCAGGCCATCATCGACGTCGGTTACAAGATGGAAGGCCGCGTCGAACTCAAAGAATTCGCAAATCCCGGCGAAGCGCCCGACATTTCGGTCGGCGACGAGGTGGAAGTCTACCTGCGCTCCGCCGAGAACGCCCGTGGCGAGGCCGTTGTCAGCCGCGAGATGGCCCGCCGCGAGGAAGCTTGGGACCGTCTTGAAAAAGCCTATGCCGACGATGCCCGCGTCGAAGGCGCGATCTTCGGCCGCGTCAAGGGCGGCTTCACCGTCGATCTGGGCGGCGCCGTGGCCTTCCTGCCCGGCTCTCAGGTCGATGTGCGCCCGGTGCGCGATGCCGGGCCCCTGATGGGCCTCAAACAGCCTTTCCAGATCCTCAAGATGGACCGCCGCCGCGGCAACATCGTGGTGTCGCGTCGCGCAATCCTGGAGGAAAGCCGCGCCGAGCAGCGCGCCGAGGTGATCGGCAAGCTTTCGGAAGGCGATGCCGTCGACGGTGTGGTCAAGAACATCACCGAATACGGGGCCTTCGTCGATCTGGGCGGTGTGGACGGCCTGCTGCACGTCACCGATATGGCCTGGCGGCGCGTCAACCACCCTTCGGAAATCCTGTCGATCGGCGAGACCGTCAAGGTTCAGGTCATCAAGATCAACAAGGAAACCCACCGCATCAGTCTGGGCATGAAGCAGCTTCAGGAAGATCCGTGGGACATGGTGGCCGCCAAGTATCCGCTGAGCTCGGTCCATACCGGCCGCGTGACCAACATCACCGATTACGGCGCCTTCGTCGAGTTGGAACCTGGTGTCGAGGGCCTTGTGCACGTTTCGGAAATGTCCTGGACCAAGAAGAACGTGCATCCGGGCAAGATCGTCTCGACCTCTCAGGAAGTCGAGGTCATGGTGCTGGAGATTGACCAGGCCAAGCGCCGGGTGTCTCTGGGCCTCAAGCAGACCATGCGCAACCCGTGGGAAGTCTTCGCGGAAACCCATCCCGAGGGCACCGAGGTCGAAGGCGAGGTCAAGAACATCACCGAATTCGGTCTTTTCATCGGCCTGCCGGGCGAGATCGACGGGATGGTTCACCTCTCCGACCTTTCCTGGGACGAGCGTGGCGAGGACGCGATCCAGAACTACCGCAAGGGCGATGTGGTCAAGGCCGTCGTCTCGGAAGTGGATGTGGAGAAAGAGCGCATCTCGCTGTCGATCAAGGCACTTGGCGGCGACAAGTTTGCCGAGGCCACTGGCGGCGTCAAGCGCGGCTCGATCATCACCGTCGAGGTGACCTCGATCGAGGATGGCGGCATCGAGGTGGAATACGAAGGCATGAAATCCTTCATCCGCCGGTCTGATCTGTCGCGTGACCGCTCCGAGCAGCGTCCCGAGCGGTTCTCGGTCGGCGACAAGGTCGACGTGCGCGTGACCAACATCGACAGCAAGACCCGCCGTCTTGGCCTGTCGATCAAGGCGCGCGAGATCGCGGAAGAGAAGGAAGCCGTGGAACAGTACGGCAGTTCCGACTCGGGCGCCTCGCTGGGCGACATCCTCGGCGCCGCGCTGAAGGGTGACGACGACAGGTAACGCCTTCGCACAGGCGAACGCAACGGCGGCCCCGTCAGGTTCTGGCGGGGCCGTTTTTCATGCGCCGAAGATCACCGCATGCATCGTGCGTCCGGGCCAGAGGGTGAAAAGCCCGGTCAGCACCACGGCCAGCAGGTAGAGCTGGATCATGGCGTTGCGATGGGCGCGGATACGTCCCCGTCGGATGGCGAGGAGGGCATAGACCAGCGTGCCGAGCGTTACCGCCGACAGGAGGTGGATGACCGAGAAAGGCCCGACCATCCGGAATTCGTGGATCCAGAAACTTGCGATGGCGACAAGCGCCATCAGCCCCACCCAGGCAAAGCCCATGGCACGGTGGGGCAGAGTGCCCTTGGGCAGGGCCAGTTGCAGCGCGCCCAGCCCCAAAGCGGCCAGCGCCGCCAGCGCATGGGCCGAAATGATCCAGCCGTCATCCCACAGCGGCTGCCAGTTCATCGTTCCGCGGCCTTCGGCCCGGCCAGAAAGGACAGCGCCATGCCATGCACCAGCAGCACGATCGCCCAGAACAGCAGCTCGACCGCCACGAGGGCAACGGGCTCGCCAAACATGTTGAAGGGTGTGTGGAACTCGAAGTAGAGCCCCATCAGCGCCCAGGTCACGACCGCAAAGCCCAGGCCCCGCGCGGCTCGGCTCCGGCCCAGAACCGGCGCCAGCCACAGGAAAACCAGCCCGTGCACCACGCCGATTGCGGCCGCGATGGCGAGGTAGAGCGGCCCGTTGGTGAACATCAGCGGCAGCGGCTCCAGCTCGAACATCACCGCGATGATCTTGTCGCTCTGCATCGGGTTTTCGAACAGTATCCCGTGCCCTAGTTGGAAAAACAGAAGGTTGCTGACGATGTTTGCAAGCGTGAAGGCCACGGCACCCGCAAGGCCGGCCCTGATCCAGAGTTGCATTTGATTTTGCGCTCCCAGTGTCAAAACAGTTCGACATTGCGCCGGGCAGGGCCGCCTGCCTGCGGCCCACAGGGGCCGGCCACCCCGGCGCGCACCCCATCTGTCAGAACGTCTATCAGAAATGCCGCCCCCTCTCA
>JAUIBJ010000656.1 GCA_030428025.1 Alphaproteobacteria bacterium | reverse complement strand
GCACGGAAGCGAACGATCTGGCGATACAGCTCGCGCGCCACGTTACCGGACAAAGCGGCGTGCTGACGGGCGAGTTCTGTTATCATGGCACATCGACCCTTGTGCTGGCGCTGTCGACCGACAGCTACCCCCCTGAAGACCGGCCGGACTGGCTGGCCACATTCGAGGTGCCCGATCTCTATCGCGGTTCCTTCGGGGAGGGGGATCCGCATGCGGCACAGAAATACCTGGCGCAGGCGGTGGAGCAGCTCGACGCGCTCGAGGCACGCGGGCACAGGCTGGCCGCCGCACTGATCGATTGTTCGTTCGACAATATCGGCGTGGTGCGTCCGCCGGACGGATTCATGCAGGGCCTCTTCGCCGAGGTGCGCCGCCGGGGCGGGCTCTTGATCGCGGACGAGGTGCAGGCCGGCTATTGCCGGATGGGCACGCATTGGTGGGGGTTCCAGCACCACGGCATGGAGCCCGATATCGTCACCTGCAGCAAGCCGATGGGCGACGGGCATCCGATTGCGGTGATGGTGGCAAGACGGGACCTGGCCCGGAAATTCGGCGAGAAATACAGCTATTTCAACACGACTGCCGGCAACCCGGTGGCCGGCGCCGTCGGCAAGGCCGTGCTCGACGTGTTCGACCGCGAGTGTCTGCTCGAGCGCGCGACGGAGACCGGCGCCTACATGTCGGAACGATTGAAGGAACTCGCGGCACGTTACGCTCTGGTGGGGACGGCGCGCGGTTACGGCATGTTCCAAGGGCTCGACATCGTGGCCGACCGGCAGGCGAAAACGCCGATCACGACCGGGCAGGCCCGGCACCTGACGACGCTGATCGCGCGGGAGGGGCTGATCACCGGAACATCCGGCATTCACGGCAACATCATCAAGATACGCCCGCCCCTCGTGGCCGGGCGGGACCATGTCGATAGTGCCATCGCTGCGCTCGACCGGGCGCTGACGCGGTTTTCGGAGGAAATGGAGTGACTGTCGTTTTCTCGAGTCAACCCGTTCGGCGGCGCAAGCTGGGAACCGGGTGTCGATGGAGGGCCGCATGAAGATCACCGATATCACGCCATTCCTGGTTGCGCCGAAACCCAGCTCGGATGGCTGGTCATCGGGGCAGATCGTGATCTTCGTGAAGCTGGAAACGGATACGGGGCTGGTTGGCTGGGGAGAGGCGTATGCGCTGGCGCACAGGCAGCGGGCTATACGGGAAATCGTTCTCGCGCTTGGCGATGCACTGAAGCGGATGGAGGATGCCACGCCGCGCGGCTTTCGGCACAGGCTTGCCGGGCCGATGAGCAGCAAGCACCCGGGCATCGACTATGCCGCTGCGGTGAGCGCCATAGAGATGGCCCTGTGGGACCTGCTCGGCAAGTCAGCCGGTCTGCCGCTGCACGCGCTGCTTGGCGGGGCGCTGCTCGAAAAGGTGCCGGTCTATGCCAACGCATGGGACCAGCCGGTTCAGTCGGCTCGGGCCGTGGCCGACCGCTGCGCGAGGATGCGGGAAGAGGGGCATCGCGCGGTCAAGATCTATCCCCTGCGGCGGGACACGCTTGAGGAGGCGGAGGCCTGCGTTCGCCTCACCCGCGAGGCCGTCGGGCCCGACGTGGACATTCTGCTCGATTTCGCAATTCAGAAAGACCGGCGCTATGCCCTCCGCGCCGCGAAACTGTTCGAGCCCTACAATCCCTACTGGATCGAGGAGCCGGTGGCGGGCGACGATCTGGCCTCGATGGCCGAGTTCCGCGCCGCCACGACAACCCGCATCACCACGGGCGAACGGCAGGCTGGGATCCGCCACTGCCGGGATGTGCTGACGGCGCGGGCGGCGGATGTGCTCAACCCCGACATTGCGGGGGCGGGCGGGATCCTCGAGATGCTTGAAATCGGTGCGATGGCCGACGCCCACGGGGTGAAGATCTCGCCGCACAGCTGGAACAGCACGACGGTGGCCTTCCTGGCGATGCTTCATGTCTGCGCGGTGATGCCCAACGCGACCTATGCCGAGCTTTACTATGACTATCTCGAACTGGGGGCCGAGTTCGCCTCGTGCGACTACACTATCGCGGACGGTCACGCCAGCCTGTCGCAGACGCCGGGGCTCGGCGTCGAGATGGACGAGGCCGCGTTGCGGGCGCTTGCCCCCTGATCGCGGTCGTCAGCCGCCCAGCTCCAGCAGGTGGGGCTCGGTCTTGAATGGCACGCCGTCGGGGTCGACCTCGGTGTCGAACTCCTCGGCATAGCGGCGCCCTTCGTAGACGGCGGCGGCAATGGTGGCGGGCCCGTAGCAATCCCCGATGCGGCGCACCGACTTGATGCCTGCGGCCTCCAGCTTCTCGGGCATGGCGGTCAGCGCGTGATACAAGTCGTCCTCGGGCAGGCGCATCGTCACCGGCACCAGCGCGCCCTCGCGCTCGGCTGTTTCGCCGGTCATCGTGTTGACCAGTGCCACCCCGCCGTCACCCATTCGGGTTACGCAGTGGCGGGCGAGTATCTCGACGCCCAGACCCAGCAGCCGTTTTTCGATATGGCCCTGCTCCAGGGTGTATTCCGTCCAGCTGGCCACGCAGAGCTCGGGCGTGACGAGCGTGACCTTGTAGCCGTCCTGCGCCAGCAGGTCGGCCATCATCGAGCCCATGTAGTAATGGTCGTCATCGAAGACGACGACGGAGCCCACGGGCGGGCGCTGGCCGTCCATGATGTCGTCGGGGCTGAAGGAGCGGCCTTCCGTGGCGCCCTCGATGGGCGTGCGTACGGCTCGACCCACACCATCACGCCGCCAGCGTGA
>JAUIBJ010000655.1 GCA_030428025.1 Alphaproteobacteria bacterium | reverse complement strand
TGTCCGTGCCGCGGGCCGAGGCGTCGCCTCTCACGACCTTGAACACCTTGCCCCGTTCGTCGAGACGGGCGAAATAGAACGGCCCCTCGGGCGGGTTGCGGGCGATGTGCCGGGCCACCATGCGACCATGATCGAAAGGCGCCAACAGGTCGAGAAACCACAGCTTGTCGCCGGCGGCCCAGTCCTGTGCGGTGGGCGGGCGGTCGTCATAGACCATCCGCTGGCTCACCTCGTCGGTCAGCCGTGCCCAGATCAGCGCCGCGCAGACCTGCCCCTGATCGTTCTCGAAAAACCGTACGCAGTCGGAATTCACCGCCGGAATGAAAATCCGCGCCAACCAGGCGGCGGGCATCTTCCGGTGCAACGGACAGAAGGCGGCAAGAAAGTGCAGACGCCCAAGCGACAGCAATTGTCTGTCCATGGCGTCTGACGCGTCGGACCTGCCCGATTGACCGCCCGCTCGCGGCCCTGCATGTGTCTTCCTGCCCATTCCGGTTCTTTTCTTTTTCGGAATTGGGGCGAGAATAGCCGATTGTTGCCTTTCCGGCAACAGCCGCGCCACCCGCCACGGTTGACCCGCGGCAAACCGCTGCCGGTGAGCGGGGCGGGCTCAGTGGGTCCAGGTGCTTCGGCGGTTGGTGGCGAAATTCTCGCCATAGCCGCCGGGCCGGATATTCGGCTTGCGGCTGTGCGCGTCTACGACCACGGCGTCGATCCCGTGCTCCTTGGCATAGTCCAGCGCCGCTTCCTTGCTGGAAAACCGCAGCCGCACCTGCGACTGCATGTCGGCCGAGGAGGTCCAGCCCATCAGCGGATCGATATCGCGACCAGCCTCATTGGGAAACTCCAGCACCCAGTGTTTGGTCTTGGCGGTGCCGGACTGCATTGCGTTGCGCGAGGGTTTGTAGATACGGGCGGTCATCGGCCGGGCTCTCCTGACTGTCGCGCCGTTTATTCCAAAAACCGGCGCCCCCGGCAAGGGCGCAAATCCGCCGTGGGGCGGGAACCGCCCGTGCCCGCGTCACGTTGACTTGGACAGACCGAAAGGAGGCCCCTGATGATTTTCCGAACCCTGACTGCCGCGCTTCTCATTGCCCCGCTGGGCGGTCTGGCGCTGGCCGACTCGCACAAGATGCAAGGCTTCACCGCCGAGGTGGGCAGCGCCGATGGCGAGATCTCCGGCAGCGTCGACATCCAGCCCACCGCCTCGGGCGTGATGATGGTGACGATCGACCTCAGCGGCGTGCCCGCGGGCGAGCACGGCGTCCATATCCACGAGACCGGCGATTGTTCGGCCGCCGATTTCAAATCCGCCGGCGGCCATCTGGCCGGAGACGCCCAGCACGGCGTGATGGTCGAAGGCGGCCCGCATCCCGGCGACCTGCCCAATGCCACCGTGGGCGAGGACGGGATGCTGAAGGTCAGCCATTTCAACGAACGTCTCACCGCCGAGCAGTTGTCGGACGAGGACGGCGCGGCCTTCATCGTTCACAGCGGTGCCGACGATTACGAAAGCCAGCCTTCGGGCGCGGCCGGCAGCCGCATCGCCTGCGGCGTGTTCGAAAAGGCCGGCATGTAGGTTCGACCCGCGCCTGCTGACAGATGCTGTCGGCAGGCCGCCCACGCCCGGCCCTGTCGGCGGCTTCGGCTTGAACTGGCCGGCAAAGACCACAATCTTGGGGCAAGCCCGAGGATTGCCCCCATGCCCTATGCCCATTCCGACAAGACGCAGCCAATGCTGCACGCCCCCGCGCCCGACGTGAAGACGCGCGACAAGCTCGAAGGCGGCAAGCGCTTCGAGATGGTCACCGAATTCGCGCCCGCCGGCGACCAGCCCACGGCGATCGCCGAACTGACGCAGGGTGTCGATGCGGGCGAGCGCGACCAGGTTCTGCTGGGCGCCACCGGCACCGGCAAGACCTTCACCATGGCCAAGGTGATCGAGGAAACCCAGCGCCCGGCCATCATCCTTGCCCCCAACAAGACGCTGGCCGCACAATTGTACGGCGAATTCAAGGGGTTCTTCCCCAACAATGCCGTGGAATACTTCGTTTCCTACTACGACTATTACCAGCCAGAGGCCTATGTCCCGCGCTCGGACACCTATATCGAGAAGGAATCCCAGATCAACGAACAGATCGACCGGATGCGCCACTCCGCCACCCGCGCGCTGTTGGAGCGCGACGACGTGATCATCGTGGCCTCGGTCTCCTGCATCTACGGCATCGGCAGCGTCGAGACCTACGGGGCGATGACGCAGGATCTCAAAACCGGGGGCGAATACGACCAGCGGCAGGTGATGGCCGATCTGGTGGCCCAGCAATACCGCCGCAACGACCAGGCCTTCCAGCGCGGCAGCTTCCGCGTTCGGGGCGATTCGCTGGAAATCTGGCCCGCCCACCTCGAGGACCGGGCCTGGAAGCTTTCCTTTTTCGGCGAGGAACTGGAGACGATCACCGAGTTCGACCCGCTCACCGGCGAGAAGACCGCCACGATGGAGCGCGTGCGCGTCTACGCCAATTCGCATTACGTGACGCCGAAACCGACGATGCAGCAGGCCATCATCGGCATCAAGAAGGAGCTGCGCCAGCGGCTGGATCAGCTGGTGGGCGAGGGCAAGCTGCTGGAGGCGCAGCGGCTGGAGCAGCGGACGAATTTCGATCTGGAGATGCTGGAGGCCACGGGCGTCTGCAACGGGATCGAGAACTATTCGCGCTACCTCACCGGCCGCGCCCCGGGCGAGCCGCCGCCCACGCTGTTCGAATTCATCCCCGACCATGCCATCGTGTTT
>JAUIBJ010000654.1 GCA_030428025.1 Alphaproteobacteria bacterium | reverse complement strand
GACGTCTTCCGACCGGGTCAGCCGCTCGGCCGCTTCCTTGCCCACGTCGGGCTTGCGCTGGTCATCCTCATAGATGAATTCGGCCTCCTTGCCGCCCAGCTTCCCATCAAGAAGTTCCAGCGCCAGATCGGCGCCCTTCTGCATCTCCTGGCCCAGGACCGAGCCGGGGCCGGAGAGCGACAGGATCAGCCCGACCTTGACCTTGCCCTCCTCGGCCAGGGCCGAGGTGGCAAGGCTTGCGGCCAGAAGGGCCGATGCCGCCATAAGTTTCGTGAAGGTCTTTCTCATTGGATCATACTCCCGTTTGAGTTCTTTTTTATTCAAACTGTATATTAATAACCCCCGTCGCGCAATAATCCGTTTCGGGATGTCTTGCACGGGGGACCCTTCATGTCGCGGGCCCGAAGCCGCCGCCGCCCGGCGTCTCCATCACGAACACATCGCCGGGGGCGACCTCGGCGATGTCGTTGCCTTTCAGCTCCACGACCGTCCCGTCGGCGCGCAGGATCGCGTTGCTCCCGGTCGCGCCCGGCCCGCCCCCCTCGGCCCCGCGCGGCGGCACCCGGCGGTGAGAGGTAAGCACCGTGGTCGTCATCGCCTCCAGAAAGCGCAGCCGCCGGCGGATGCCGTCGCCGCCCCGGTGCCGCCCCGGCCCGCCCGAGCCACGGCGGATCGAGAATTCCTCGATCCGTACCGGAAACCGCCATTCCAGCACTTCGGGATCGGTCATGCGGGTGTTGGTCATGTGCGAATGCACGGCGTTCGCCCCGTCGAACCCGGGCCCGGCGCCGGTGCCGCCGCAGATCGTCTCGTAATTCTGATAGGCGTCGTTGCCCCAGACGAAATTGTTCATCGTCCCCTGAGAGCCCGCGATAACCCCCAGCGCACCGTAAAGCGCATCGGCGATGGACTGACTCACCTCGGTATTCCCGGCGATGACGGCGGCGGGGTATTTCGGATTGATGAATGTGCCCTCGGGGATCACCAGGTTCAGCGGTTTCAGGCAGCCTTCGTTCAGGGGAATGTCGCTGCCCACCAGTGTGCGGAAGACGTAAAGCGCCACCGCCCGACAGATCGAGAGGGGCGCGTTGTAATTGCCCCTGTCCTGTTCGCTGGTGCCGGTGAAGTCGATGGTGGCGGTACGGTTGTCATGGTCAACCGAGATGCTCACCTCGATCCGCGCGCCGCTGTCCATCTCGTAAACGTTCCGGCCGTCGGTCAGACGGTCGATGACACGGCGCACGCTTTCCTCGGCATTGTCCTGCACGTGGCGCATATAGGCCTGCACCACATCCGTGCCGAACTGCGCCAGCATCTTGCGCACCTCGCGCGCACCGGTCTCGTTCGCGGCCATCTGCGCCAGAAGGTCGGCGATGTTGTTGTCGACATTGCGGCACGGGTATCGCCCCGAGGCCAGCAATTCGCGGGTTTCGGCCTCCAGGAACCGGCCCCGATCGACCATCCTAAAATTATCGATCAGCACGCCTTCCTCGTCGATGTGCTGGCTGTCGGGCGGAGCCGACCCGGGCGTGCGTCCGCCGATATCGGCGTGATGCCCGCGCGAGCCCACATAGAACAGGATCTCCTCGCCGGCCGCGTCGAAGACCGGGGTAATAACGGTGACGTCCGGCAGATGCGTGCCGCCGTTGAACGGCGCGTTCAGCACAAAGACGTCCCCTGCCCGCATCCCACCGGCATTCTCGCGGATCACCGTGCGAACCGATTCGCCCATAGAGCCCAGATGCACCGGCACATGCGGGGCATTGGCCACCAGCCCGCCGGTAGGATCAAACAGCGCGCAGGAGAAATCCAGCCGCTCCTTTATGTTCACCGAATAAGCCGTCTTGGCCAGCGTCGCGCCCATCTGCTCGGCAATCGACATGAAGAGGTTGTTGAACACCTCCAGCATGACCGGGTCGGCCTCCTTGCCGATATCCTCGGCACGGCGGCGCGGCACGGCGCGTTCAAGCACGAGATTGCGGAAGGCATCCACATGGGCGCGCCAATCCGGCTCGACGATGACGGTGCCGTTGGCCTCGCAGATGATCGCGGGCCCCTTGACCGATTGCCCCCTCCCGAGCGCCTCGCGGTCGTAAAGTGGCGTCTCATGCGCCGCACCGCCGGCCACCATCGGCACCCACGCGACAGGCGCGGGCGTACCCGGCTCCGGCGCGGTCTCGCAGTCTGGCAGGTCCGGCTGTGCGCCGATGGCCTCGACGGTGAGGGCCTCGAAGAACACCTCGCGCCCGGGATCCGCGAAGCCGTAAAGCTGACGGTGCGCAGTTTCGAAGGCGTCGCGCATGTCGGCATCGCTGCCGAACGCCACCTCGAGCGTCTGGTGCGAGCCGGAATAGCGCAGAAGCGCGCGGGTGATGCAGGTCACATCCGCCTTGGCGCTGCCCTGATCCAGCAATTCGGCCTCGGCCTCCTGCGCCAGTTCCGCCGCCAGCGCCTTGGCATCGGGCAGGGTATCGTCGTTCAACGGACGGTTGAACTGGCTCTGCCGAAGTGCGCGGATCTCGGCCAGCCCCATGCCATAGGCCGACAGCACGCCCGAGAACGGGTGCAGGAACACACGTGTCATGCCCAGCGCATCGGCCACGAGACAGGCATGCTGCCCCCCGGCCCCGCCAAAACAGTTGAGCGTATAGGCCGTCACGTCATAGCCGCGCTCGACGCTGATCTTCTTGATTGCGCGGGCCATGTTTTCGACGGCGATGCGCAGAAAGCCCTCGGCCACCTCCTCGACGGCCATCGGCGCTGCGCCGGTGTCTGCGGCGATCTGCGCGGCCAGC
>JAUIBJ010000653.1 GCA_030428025.1 Alphaproteobacteria bacterium | reverse complement strand
CGGCACCAGCGCCCCTTCGGCCAGGGCGCTGTGCAGCCGGTCGATGAGGACGCGGCGTTCGCCCTCCGGCAGGATGTAGATCAGCGTGATGTCGAGTTTCAACGCCTTGAAGAGGTAGGGTCCGAAGGGCAGCGTCGGCGTCATGTTCTTGCCCGAGCCGTAGGCGGCGATGGTGCCCAGCGGGGCCATCACCTCGGCCAGCAGCGCGGCATTGGCGCCGAATTCCACCTCGACCGCGCGATCCACGCCCTTGCCGCCGGTTTCCTCCATGATCTTCGCCGTCAGGTCGGGATCGGCGTAGTCGAAGACCGCATCGGCCCCCGCCGCGCGCACCCTGTCGGCGGCCTTCACCGAGCAGGTGGCGATCACCCGCGCGCCGCCCCATCTGGCAAGCTGCACCGCGTTGTGGCCCACCGCGCCCGCCCCGCCGGAAATCAGCAGGGTCTGTCCCGACACGTCGCCGCCGCCGAACACCGTCTGCGCCGCGGTCAGGCCGGGAATGCCCAGCGTGGCACCGGTCTCGAAGGAGACGCCTTCGGGCAGGGGAACCGCCTGTCCCTGTGGCAGGGCGACATATTCGGCCGCCGTGCCGAAGGGCCGCTGCCACTGGCCGTTCCAGATCCAGACGCGCTGGCCCTTGCGGGCGCTATCGACGCCCTGACCCACGGCCTCGATCACGCCGCTGCCGTCGGAATGGGGGATGATTCGCTCGAAGGGCGGTTTGGTGACGCCCGGCCGCGCCCCGGCACGCGCCTTGGCATCGGACGGGTTCACGCCGGATGCGGCCAGCCGCACCAGAACCTCGCCCGGGGCGGGGGCGGGCGTGTCCGTCTCGCCCGTTTCCAGAACCTCGGCCGCCGGGCCGAACCTTTCGTACCAGACCGCGCGCATGTCAGCTGTCCTTTCGGGGGTAGATTGTGGAAGGGGCGTTACCGCGCCGTGCGCCGCAACCGGATCACCACGTCGACACTGGCCACCTCGGCCCCGTCGGGCGCCTTGGGCAGGCGGGCGATCTCAAGCTCGTCCGCCGGCGCGTCCGACAGCCGGCCCTCGTCCTCCCAGTAGAAATGCGGGTGGTCGTGGGTATTGGTGTCGAAATAGCTTTTCGACCCGTCGACGGTGATCTCCTGCACCAGACCGGCATCGCAGAACGCCTTGAGCGTGTTGTAGACCGTGGCCAGCGACACTTTCTCGCCCGCGCTCTGGGCCGAGGCATAGAGGCTTTCGGCCGTGAAATGGCGGTGCTTGCCGTCGCCCACGAGGAGTGCTGCCAGCGCCACGCGCTGCCGCGTCGGTCGAAGCTCCGCTCCGGCGAGCCAGGCCGCTCCGCGGGCGGTTGCTTGCGTATCGGTCATTTCAACCCTCTCAAATCGCCTGTAATATAAGCATCGAGACCGGGGGATTTCAAACGAATTTCATGGGGCTGTGCGGCGACCCGGGCGATTGCGCGGGCTTGCATGGGGCTTTCCCGCGATGATAGAGGATTTGGGACCCATGTCTCTTCCAGAAAAGAAAGGGCCGCCTGGATGGCCGACTACCCGCGCAGTTTCGACCGAGATGACCTGCTGAAATGCGCCCGTGGCGAACTGTTCGGACCTGGAAATGCGCAGTTGCCGGAACCGCCGATGCTGATGATGGACCGGATCACCGATATCTCGGGCGATGGCGGGGCCCATGGCAAGGGCCATGTGGTGGCGGAATTCGACATTTCCCCCGATCTGTGGTTCTTCGAATGCCACTTCCCCGGCAACCCGATCATGCCCGGCTGTCTGGGACTGGACGGGCTGTGGCAACTGACCGGCTTCAACCTGGGCTGGCGCGGCTGGCAGGGGCGGGGCTATGCGCTGGGCGTGGGCGAGGTGAAGCTGACCGGGATGGTCCGGCCCGACCGCAAGATGCTGACCTATTACGTGGATTTCACCAAGGCGGTGCAGACCCGCCGGCTGACCATGGGCGTCGCCGACGGCCGCGTCGAGGCCGACGGCGAGGTGATCTATCAGGTCAAGGACATGAAGGTGGCGCTCAGCGAAAGCTGAGCGCCGGCTCCGTCCGGGCCGCGTCTACAACAGGAAATCGAACCCGTCCGTGAGGTCGGGCGGCACGTTGCCCTCCCATTCCGCCGGCGGCGCCTCTGGCACGGCCTCCTGGGCGAGGCGGAAATTGCCCTGGTTGGTGTTCAGCAATTCCGAGATGACGTCTTCCAATGTCGGATTGGTCGGCTCCGCCGGCGCCTCGCCAGACTCGGAGCGATTGAAACTGTCGAAAAACTGCGCCACCAGGTCGTCGAACGAGGGCCCCGGCGCGTCGGTCGGAAGGTCACCGGGGCCGCCGTGACCGGGATTTTCGAAGAGACCTTGCAGCAGCTCGCCCAGCGGGTTCGACCCCTGTGGCATGGTCGGCATGATCGGAGGGCCTTGGGTGTCGGGAAGGGAATTGATGACTTCCGAGAGAAAATCGAATCCGGGGGCTAGGTCTTCCGGCATGCTGTGTCCTCCTTCAATGCCTGTTGGGTAAACCGAACTCATGTCAATCAGACAAACGTACAATCAGGGCATGTATAGCACGCTTTCCGAGCTTCTCCGAACGAAGAGTTCCGGGGCCCGTCAATCCTGCCAGCCGATAGGCACGTCCTTGCCGAACCGGTCGCGACAGAAGGCATATTGCGGCGTGAGGTGGGCGCGGAAGGCCGCCCGGGCGGCCTCGGGCAGGGGCAGCTTGACGGTGGTCTCGTTTCGTGGCTCGGCGCTGTCGGCGGGGGCGTAGGGCACCCCGGCGAAGGCGCACAGGCGCCGCAG
>JAUIBJ010000652.1 GCA_030428025.1 Alphaproteobacteria bacterium | reverse complement strand
ATAGAGGTAGCCGTCCTCGTCGATCATCCCCGCATCGCCGGTCTCATAATAGCCCGGAAATGTCTTGAGATAGCTCTTGAGATACCGTTCTTCGGCATTCCACAGATTCGGTAGCGTCCCCGGCGGAAGCGGCAGCTTCACCGCGACGGCGCCCAGCGTGCCCGGCCCCTGCGGCTGGCCGGTCTCGTCGAGGATGTCGATATCGTAACCCGGCATCGGCACGCCTGAGGCGCCGATCTTGATTTCCATTTTCTCGACCCCCACCGGAATGCCCGTGATCGGCCAGCCGGTTTCCGTCTGCCACCAGTGATCGACCACCGGTACGCCCAGCTGATCGGCGGCCCAGTTGAGCGTGTCCGGATCGGCACGCTCGCCGGCGAGATAGAGCACGCGCAGGCAGGTCAGGTCGTATTTCTTCACGAACTCGCCCTTGGGGTCGTCCCGCTTGATCGCGCGGAAGGCGGTGGGCGCGGTGAAGAAGCTGCGCACGTTGTGTTCGGAGATGACCCGCCAGAAGGTGCCGGCATCGGGCGTGCCCACGGGCTTGCCCTCGAACACCACGGTGGTGTTGCCGTGGATGAGCGGCGCGTAGCAGATATAGCTGTGCCCCACGACCCAGCCCACGTCGGAGGCTGCCCAGAACACCTCGCCCGGCTCGACATTGTAGAGATTCTTCATAGTCCAGTTCAGCGCGACGAGATGGCCCGCAGTGGGACGGATCACGCCTTTCGGCGCGCCGGTGGTGCCGGATGTGTAGAGGATGTAGGCAGGATGGTTGCCCTCCACAGGCACGCAGTCGGCGGGCTCCACGCCCTCCTGAAACCCGTGCCAGTCATGGTCGCGCCCCTCTTCCAGCGCAACGGGATGCTCCTCGCGCTGGAAGATCACGCAGAACTCCGGTTTGTGCGTGGAAAGCTCAATGGCCCCGTCGTAGAGGGGCTTGTATTCCACGGTCCGGCCCGGCTCCAGCCCGCAGGAGGCGGCGATGATAGCCTTGGGCTTGGCGTCGTCGATGCGCACCGCCAGTTCGTTCGCTGCAAACCCGCCGAAGACCACAGAATGGATCGCGCCGAGGCGCGCGCAGGCCAGCATCGCCTCGAGCGCCTGCGGCACCATCGGCATGTAGATGATCACACGGTCGCCTTTCTCCACGCCCTGCGCCTTCAGCGCGCCGGCCAGCGAGGCGACGCGCGCCTGAAGATCGGCATAGCTGATCTTGTCCTTCCGTCCGGTGATCGGGCTGTCATAGATGATCGCCGTGCGGTCGCCGTGGCCGGCCTTGACGTGCCGGTCGAGGGCGTTCCAGCAGGTGTTCACCTTGCCGTCGCAGAACCATTCGTAAAGCGGGGCGTTTCCGTCGAAGAGCGCCTTGGAGGGTTTCTCGACCCAGTCGATCGCCTCGGCCTGCGCCATCCAGAACCCTTCGGGGTCGGCCTTCCAACCCTCGTAGACTTCTTTGTATCCCATGCTGTGCTCCTCCGAAATTTGCCGTTGTGTTACGTGACGCCGGGGCCGAGCGGCAAGCGCGTTAGCGCCGGACATGTCAGATTGCCGCAGAAAATTTGCAGACGAGCCGGCGACTTGCCTGCAAAGTTTTGCAAAGACCTTTCTTTTCGGCGATTTCTCCGGGAAATTTCATTGTTCTGCAAATCTGCAAATGGCGAGCCTGCAAATCTGCCGAATCCGTTCGCGCATGGCTGGCGCCTTTCCGCCGGGCGAGCGAATTGCGACGCTTGCGATGTCGAAAACCGCCGTGTCCGGCGGGGCGGATATGGTAGTGTGGCCTCAGGGTGCGGCAGGGTGTCGCAGCCCGATAACGAAGGTACCGTTGCCATGGGCGACAAGAAGGAAAAGCCGTCCAAACCCGGCTCCAAGACCACCAAGAAGTGACCCCATAAAGGCGAGAGGCGCCGCCGGACCCCTCCGGCGGCGTTTCGCTATCCGTAATGCGCCACGGGCGTGCCTGCGATGGCGGCCATGTTCAGCAGACCCCGCGCCGTGACACCCGCGGTTACGATATGCGCCCGGTTACCCATCCCCATAAGGATGGGCCCCACCTCCAGCCCGCCGGCCTTCATCTTGAGGATGTTGCGCACGCCCGAGGCCGCGTCGGTGTTGGAGAAGATCAGGATGTTGGCCGTCCCTTCCATCCTGTTGTCAGGCAGAAGCCGCTCTCGCAGTTCGGGGTCGAGCGCGGCATCCACGTTCATCTCGCCTTCATAACAGAAGTCGCGCGGCGCGCTGTCGAGAAGTGCGATCGCCTCGCGCAGGCGTTTGCCGGAATCGCTGCCCTGATTGCCGAACTGCGATTGCGAACACAGGGCGATTTTCGGCTCCAACCCGAAGCGGCGCACATGCCGGGCCGCGCCGATGGCGATCTCGGCCAGCTCTTCGGGCGTGGGAAAGATGTTCACATGCGTATCGGCGATGAAAAGCGGCCCGTCTTCCATGATCATCATCGACAGCGCGCCGTGCGGCCGGAACCCGCCTCCGCCCAGAACCTGTGTGATGTAGTTCAGGTGCCAGCGGTATTCCCCGAAGGTGCCGCAGATCATGCTGTCGGCCTCCCCCCGGTGCACCATGACCGCGCCGATTGCGGTGGTGTTGGTGCGCATGATCGCCTTGGCAAGATCGGGCGTCACCCCCCGCCTTTTCATGATCGCGTGATAGCTGCCCCAGTAGTCGCGATAGCGCGGATCGTTCTCGGGGTTGACGATGTTGAAATCCCGGTCGGGCCGGATTTCCAGCCCCAGCCGCTCGCAGCGGGTCTGCACCACCTCTGGTCGACCGATCAGGATGGGCG
>JAUIBJ010000651.1 GCA_030428025.1 Alphaproteobacteria bacterium | reverse complement strand
TTTGCCCACCTGAAGCGCATACTCGGCCTGAGCAGGCTGCGCCTGCGTGGTCCAAACGGCGCCAAGAATGAATTCCTCCTCGCCGCCATTGCCCAGAACCTCCGAAAACTCGCGAAGCTACGGCCACAGTGCGTATTCCAGGAGCCCGCAACGTGAGCTGAGCGGTAAGATGACAGCCTCGCTGCGGCGCAACGGGTGATGGCCCGGACCAAATTGCATCGCCCGAAAGCGCAGGCAGAGAATACCGCTTTTTCCACCCGACTTCTTCAACAGAATCCGCCCCTACTCCCCATCCTCCGCCTCCGCATTCTCCTCCCCATCCGCCTCCGCGTTCTCCTCCGCCACCCGCTTCCTCAGAATCTCCTCCAGCTGCAGGTCCTTCGACACCTTCATATGCGCGTAAGTTCCCAGCAGCCGGTTGATCCGGGCCTGATAGCCCTGTCCCATCGCCCGGTAGAACTTCGCCACCGAGGCGTCGAGGTAGAGCGTCACCTTCACCTTCCTCTCCGACACGGGCACGTCATGTTCCAGCGTGTGCCAGGCGTCGGGCACCTCCTCGGCCACGACGCTGGGGATCCATGTGTCCTGCATCAGGTAGATCAGGTCGTGCATCAGCCGCTCGCGGGCGGTGCGCTGGGTCTGGCTGGGGCGGGGCATGGCGGCTCTCCTGTGCGCTCGGGCGGCCAGACTGGCGCGGAAACCTCACCGAAGCGTGAGCCCACCGCACCGGCGCGATACCGACGGCGCACCGACGCGATACCGCTTGCCGTTTGACCCGTGTCGCCGGGCAGGGCAGACTGGCCCGAAACCCCGGAGGGCCCATGCCGCGACAGACGAAACTCATCCTCTGCCCGATCAACCTGCGCCACGCCAAGGTCGAGTACAACGCCTATACCGAGGCCGTGGAAATGGCCCAGCGGCGGGGCGCGAAGCTGATCGTCGCCACCGTCGCGCCCGAGATCGAGCGGAACTTAAATATATACAATTCAGATATTTACTGGGGCGAGCAGCTGCAGATCTTCCTCAAGGCGCACCCCGCCGAGGGGGTCGAGGTGGAGGCCGTGGTGCGCAAGGGCGCCGTGCACCGGCAGATCGTCAAGCTGGCCGACGAGCGCAGTGTCGATCTGATCGTGATGGAGGCCGCCAACCCCAAGGTGCAGGATTACCTGCTGGGCACCACCGCCTCTCACGTGGTCACCCACGCCGAATGCTCGGTCTACGTGGTCCGCAACTGAGACCAGCCAAGCCCTTGTTCCGTCTGGGTTTTCGGGTGGTATTCGCCGCTGACATGGCCGGTATAGCCCTCCACGCGCAGCCGGTCGAAAAAGGCCGGATAGTCGATGGCCCCGCCCAGCGGTTCGTGCCGCCCCTCGGCCCCGGCCACCTGCACATGCACGGCGCGATGTCCATGGCGCGCCCAGGTGCCCAGGACATCGCCGGTGATCCTGTGGGCATGGTAGGCATCGAATTGCAGGCCCAGATTGGGCGTGCGCAGGTCGTCGAGGATACCTGCCGCCTGATCGAACCCGTTCAGGAAATAGCCCGGCATGTCCACGGGATTGATCGGTTCGATGGTCAGCGGCACATCCGGCGCCTCTGCCGCCATCCAGGCCAGATTGCGCAGGAAGGTGGCCCGCGCCTCCGGCCCCTCGGCGATGCCGGCCAGCACATGCACCCGGACGGCCGGCACGCCTCGCGCATAGTGGATCGCCTCGCGCGCTGCGTCCCGGAATGCCTCCTCCCGCCCCGGCACCGCGGCAAAGCCCCGCTCGCCCGCCGACCAGTCGCCGGCCGGCGAGTTGATCAGCACCAGCGTCTGGCCATTTGCCTCAATCGCCGCGCGCAACGCCTCGACCGGCATTTCGTAGGGAAAGAGAAGCTCGACAGCCTCGAACTCCGCGACCCTTGCCGCGGCAAACCGGTCGGGCAGCGGGTGCTCGGTGAACAGCATGTTCAGATTGGCGGCCAACCGCAGACCGGAGGCGCCCATCGGCTCAGAACCGCTCCACCCAGGGCCGGAGCGACAGCTCGTTCGACCAGGCCGATCGGTCCTGCCGGATGAGGCCCAGATAGGCCCGGGCGATGGCGTCGGGGTCGAGCATGCTGTCGGGAGCGTCCGCGGGCTCTTCCCGGCCCGGATTGCGGATGACCCCGTCGATATTGACCCAGGCCACGTGGATGCCCCGGGGGTGCAGTTCGCGCGCCATACTCTCGGCCAGACCCCGCTGGGCGAACTTGCCCATGGCGAAGGTGGCCGACAGCGGAAAGCCCTTCACCCCGGCCGAGGCGCCAGTGAAAATGATCGTGCCGCGTACGCCCGCCTCCGGCTCGGCTGCCAGCATCCGTTTGGCCGCCGCCTGACCGAAGAGGAAGGCGCCAAAGGCGGTGACATCGACCGCGCGGCGCACTTCCTCCGGGTCCAACTCGGCGATGGGGCCGCGCACCCGGGCCGAGGGGTTATAGATCGCCACCCGCGGCGGCGCATCGAACCCGTCGAAAAGCTCGGCCACGGCCCGCGCATCCGTGGCGTCGAGCGACACCACCCGTGCACCGGTTTCCCTGGCCAGATCGCCCAGCTTGTCGGCATTGCGCGCCGCCAGGACCAGATCGTGGCCGTCACCGGCCAGCACCCGCGCCAATGAGGCCGAAAGCCCCGTCCCGACGCCCATGATTACGGCAAGCGGCTTGCTCATCTTTTGTCCTCCTCCGGCATCTCCTCTGCCGGGATCATGCCGAAGAACGCGCCGTCCGACCAGAGGCCGAACCACTCGCCTTCTTCGCAGCCCAGTTCGACCAGCCGATAAAA
>JAUIBJ010000650.1 GCA_030428025.1 Alphaproteobacteria bacterium | reverse complement strand
GTTCCCGTCGCGACCAGATAGACCGCCGCCTCGGGCGCCTCAAAGACATCGCGCAGGCGCGTCCGGACCTCGTCCATCAGCGCGTCATCGCCGTAGGCGCTGGCATAGCCTGTGTTGGCATCCGCCAGCGCGGCCATGATGTCGGGATGCACCGGCCCGGAATTGTCGGAGGCAAAGAACATTACAACGGCTCCTCGATGATGTGATCTTCCCAGTCGTCTTCGTCCACCTCGAATTCGGACACGGTCATGTTGCGTACCGAAATCCCGGCGCTGTGCACGGTTTCCGGATCGCCCGAGATCAGTGGATGCCAGTCGTAGAGGGGGCGGCCCTCATGGACCAGCCGATAGGCGCAGGTGGCGGGCATCCAGTAGAGATTGCTCTCGATGTTCGACGGCGACAGCACGATGCAGTCGGGGACGAACTGGTGGCGGATTTCATACTGTGCGCAACGGCAGGTCGCGTCGTCCAACAGGCGGCAGGCTACGCGGGTCAGCGCCACCTCGCCGGTCTCTTCGTCCTCGAGCTTGTTCAGACAGCATTTGCCGCAGCCGTCGCATAGCGCCTCCCACTCCCGCTGGGACAGGTCGCGCATTTTCTTGCGCTCCCAGAACCGTGGCGGCAGCCCGGTGCGGTCGATCGGATCGCTCACAGCGCCGCCAGCAGGCCGCGGGCGCGGTCGCAATCGGCCTGCATCTGCGCGATTAGCGCGTCGAGCCCGTCAAATGTTGCTTCGGGGCGCAGGTAATCGACCAGCGCGACCGACAACGTGGCGCCATAGAGATCGCCCGAGAAGTCGAACAGGAAGGTTTCGAGATTGGGCACGTTGCCGCCGAACATGGGACGGATACCCAGGCTGGCCGCGCCCCGGTAACTGCCGGCACTGGGGCCGTCGAGCACATCGACCAGCACCGCATAGACGCCGAAGGCGGGGCGATGCAGCCCCTCGATCGAGATGTTCGCGGTCGGAAAGCCCAGTTCGCGGCCGCGCTGTTCGCCACCGACCACCTGGCCCTCGATCCGGTGCCAATGGCCCAGCATCGCCGCGGCATCGCGCGGACGGCCCTCGGTCAATGCGGCGCGGATCGCCGACGAGGACACCACATGCGGGCCTTCTTCGAGCAAGGGCGCAACGGTGACGCCGAAGCCCAGTTCCGCGCCCAGCCGGACGAGGTCGTCGGAACTGCCGGCGCGTGCCTTGCCGAAACAGAAATCCGCGCCGACCACGACATGGGCGAGGCCAAGCCCTTGGGCCAGCACCTCGCGCGCAAAGGCTTCTGGCGTGAGGCCCGCCAGCGCGGCGTTGAAATTGAGCTCATACAGCCGTTCGACACCCAGTTTCTGCAGCCGGTGCGCCCTTGCGTCGCGGCTCATCAACCGGAAGGGCGGGGCATCGGGGGCAAAGAACTGGCGCGGATGCGGTTCGAAAGTCAGAACACCCAGCGGCGCTCCGGGGGCGGAGTCACGGGCAAGCCGAATCACCGACTGGTGGCCGATATGCACGCCGTCGAAATTGCCGATCGCAACGCTGGCACCCCGGTTCGGGGGATCGACGAACTGATAGTCTCTGATGATCCGCATGACGCCTGCCTAGCCCCCCGCGCAGGCGGGTGCAAGCGGGTGAGGTGCCCGTGAATCGGGCCAACCTCTTGCTATCGCCGGTATCTCGCTGGTGAACGCGAAAGTGGAGGACCGGCGGACCCGATGAACGGATCAGTCGAATTTGCGGCTGGGGGCCAGAACCATGGCTTCGCCCACGAGCACCTTCTTGCCGTCCACCGCACAATGGCAGTCGAGCTTCACCCGCCGCTTGGACATGTCGATATCGACGACCTTCACCTCGGCATAAACCATGTCACCGGGGCGCACCGGGGCGAGGAATTTCAGCGACTGGCCCATGTAGACGGTGCCGTGGCCGGGCAGTTGTTCACCGATCACCGCCGAGATCAGCCCGGCGGTCAGCATCCCGTGGGCAATGCGGCCCTGAAAGATGGTGTCGCGGGCGTAATCGTCGTCCAGATGCACCGGGTTCCGGTCGGTCGACACCTGGGCGAACATCTCGATATCCTCGTCCGTCACCACTTTGCGCAGGTGGCGCGACATGCCCATTTCGATATCTTCGATGCAGATCGTTCCACGGGGCAGATTGTCCAGCATGTCATCCTCGCGATTCATTGGGCAAGCAATTTCCTTATACGCAGCGGGGTGCGTTGGCAACTTTATTACTTTGCAGTTGCAGAAAATCAAGGGGTCAAATGCGCGAAAATACGGTTATGGGCCTGTCCGGGCGGGCAGATCACGAATTCTGCGCGATGCCGCCATCGTCCTGCGCCGCCAGCCGACTGCGTTCCATGTCTTTCCACAGCGCGCGCAGGGTTTCGGCCTGTTCGGTGAAGTACTCGTCGCAGGGGTAGGCCGCCCAGATTCGGTCGGTTCGGAAATGGCGGATGCCGTTGCGCAACTCGCACCACGCCACCAGCAGGACGCATTCGACGTGGTAGACCATGGCCAGCGGGCGGACGATTCGCCGGGTTTCGATGTCGCAACCATCCCGATAGGTCAGGTTCAGCTTGCAGCAATCGCGGATGGCCAGGCGCAGGTCTGCTTTCGACACGCAGCCCTTGGCCGGATCATCCAGCGGCGCGCCATAGGGCACCACGTCCAGCCAGTCGGCCCTGTCGCGCAGCGCGTCGATCTTGGCGCGGACCCGCGCGGCGGCGTGCTGTAGCGCCCCGTCGCCGGTCCGGGCGAGCATGGACAGCCCCACGCGCAACGCCTCGATCTCCTCTTCGTCGAAATTCAGCGGCGGCA
>JAUIBJ010000649.1 GCA_030428025.1 Alphaproteobacteria bacterium | reverse complement strand
GGGATCGACCTGGCGCCCCCGCACGGGCTCGATGGTGAACCGGCAGCACATGACCGCCGCCCTGATCGACAGCCGCGACTTCCTCGCCGCCAAGCGCCGGGCTGAGACCGAAGTGATGTTGCCCGTAGGGCCCAAAGTTGCCCTCACCGGCGGGACCGACTTCAACGATCACCGCCTGATCTGGGGCAAGCTCGACCAGGTCCGGACCAAGTATCCCGACATGGTCCTCCTGCACGGTGGAAGCCCGAAGGGCGCAGAGCTCATCGCCGCCAAATGGGCTGAGGCCCGGGGCGTGACGCAGGTGGCCTTCAAGCCCGACTGGACCAAGCACGCCAAGGCCGCGCCCTTCAAGCGCAACGACGCCATGCTGGACATCCTGCCCGTGGGTGTCCTCGTCTTCCCGGGCAATGGCATTCAGGAAAACCTCGCCGACAAGGCCAAGAAGCTGGGTATCCCGGTCATGAAGTTCGAGAAGGGGGCGTGAGCCCCCGTTCCCCTCGCGGGGAAATCGAGGTGGAAGCGCACGCTTCCACCTGATATTTTGTAGAAAACCTTAAACGATCACTACATGTACCACAGCCCGATCCAGCTCGATGTCTTCCCGACCGACGTGCAGATGCGCCGGATTGATCCGGCGTGCAACATGCGTCGCTTCTATCGGCTGAGTGTGCAACGCGACCTCTTCGGTCGCGCGAGCCTCGTGCGCGAATGGGGCCGGATCGGCTTTCGGGGGCAGATGATGGTCGAGACGCACCCTGATGAAGGCAAGGCCATCACCGCGTTGATGAAGCTGGCAGCGGTGAAGAAACGGCGGGGCTATGAGGCCCTGCACTCAGGCAATTAGTCTTGATCGCATTGATTGCGATGATTACACTCCTCTCAGGAGGATATCATGGCAAGCATTACCATCCGAAACCTTGACGATGACGTGAAGCGCCGCCTTCGCATCCGCGCAGCCGAGCATGGCCGTTCAATGGAAGAGGAGGCGCGCGAAATCCTGCGCCACGTCGTCGGCGAAGCGAAACCCACACACGATCTTGCCGCGGCGATCCGTGCGCGGGTCGCGCCTCTGGGCGGCGTTGATCTGGACCTTCCGCAGCGAGAGGCCATGCGTGAGCCACCCGCATTCGACCGGGCCTGACGCATGATCATCCTCGATACGAATGTCATCTCCGAGCTGTTGCGCCCGGCCCCGGAGCCCAAGGTCGAACACTGGCTGTCCGCTCAGGACGGGCTCAACGTCTACCTGACCTCGATATCGGAGGCAGAGCTGCGCTACGGCCTCGCGATCATGGAGAACGGCAAGCGCCGCGCCGCGCTGATTGATGCGGTGGACCGAATCCTGCGCGAAGACCTCGCCGGTCGTATCCTGCCCTTCGACAGCGACGCCGCGCAGTCCTATGCCACCATCGCTGCCGCACGACGGTCCGCCGGGCGGCCAATCGCCCAGGCCGATTGCCAGATTGCATCGATTGCCCACACCCGCGGCGCCACCGTCGCCACGCGCAATACGCCTGACTTCGAGGGCTGCGAGATCGACCTGATCAACCCCTGGACAGCCGCATGAACGCCGTTGAAATCGAACAAGCCGTTTCCGAACTTGCCGAGCAGCCCTTCGACGCGGCCGAGTTCCCCTATGCCTTCCTCATGGCCTTCGGCAACAAGGACACGACCATTAAGCGGCTGCGTACCGGCGCTTCGAACAAGTCCGACCTGGGCGGCGTCCTGCAGACCAACAACATCCACCTTGCGACCTGTGTGCCGGGCGACATCGCGGCGACCCTGACCGCCCTTCGCGACAGCCCCGCCACCACCCGCGCCAAGGCGAAGTTCATCCTCGCCACCGATGGCATCGACCTTGAGGCCGAGGATATCACCACCGGCGAAACCATCGCCTGCCGCTACACCGATTTTCCCGACCATTTCGGGTTCTTCCTGCCGCTCGCTGGCATCTCCACCGTCAAGCAGATCCGCGAAAGCGCGTTTGACATCCGCGCGACCAGCCGCCTCAACCGGCTTTATGTCGAACTGATCAGGGACAACCCCGACTGGGGCAGCGCCGACAAACGCCACGACATGAACCATTTCATGGCGCGGCTGATCTTCTGCTTCTTCGCCGAAGACACCGACATCTTCGTCAGCGACAACCTGTTCACCGCCACCATCGACCAGATGGCCAACCGCGACGGGTCGAACACGCACGAAGTCATCGGCGAGATTTTCCGCGCGATGAACACCCCCATCGCCAAGCGCGCCGAGGCCAAGCTGGCCCGTTGGGCCGATGCCTTCCCCTATGTCAACGGTGGCCTCTTCTCAGGCAGCACCGAAGCCCCGCGCTTTTCCAAGATCGCGCAGCGCTACCTGTCCCATATCGGCAGCCTCGATTGGACGCAGATCAACCCCGACATCTTCGGGTCCATGATCCAGGCCGTCGCGGATGAGGAGGAACGCTCGGTCCTGGGCATGCACTACACCTCGGTGCCGAATATCCTGAAGGTGCTGAACCCGCTCTTCCTAGATGATCTGCGGGCAGAACTGGAGGCGGCGGGCGACAACGCCCGCAAGCTGGCCAATCTGCGCGCCCGCATGGCCAAGATCCGCGTGTTCGACCCCGCCTGCGGGTCGGGCAACTTCCTTGTGATCGCCTACAAGGAAATGCGCAGCATCGAGTATGAGATCAACAAGCGGCGGGGCGAGCCGCTGCGGCGCACCGATATTCCCCTGACCAACTATCGCGGGATCGAGCTGCGGGATTTCTCGGCCGAGATCGCGCGGCTGGCGCTGATCATCGCGGAATACCAATGCGACGTGACCTATCG
>JAUIBJ010000648.1 GCA_030428025.1 Alphaproteobacteria bacterium | reverse complement strand
CAACGGCGTGTCGATGGGCAGCTACACCGGCGCGCTACTGGCCGACCTGGTGGAGGGAAAGGAGCCCGCCCGCCCCTATGCCGCACCGATGCGGCAGGCGCCGCGGCGTTTTCCGCTGGGGCGTTTCCGGCGCCTGCTCATGCCGCCCAAGATTCTGCAATTCGCGCTTCAGGATCTCTAGCACCGCCGTCCCAGATCAGTTGAACCCCTGCGGCCCCTTGGCTTGGCGCGCCTTGCCGCGCTGCAGGCCAAGATGGCGTTCGCGCAGGATGATGATGATCCCGGCCGCGATCACCAGTGCGGCGCCCAGAAGCATCGGCCGGGTCGGCACCTCGTCGAATACCGCATAGCCGATGACCAGCGCAAACAGCATCGAGGCATAGTCGAAAGGCGCGATCACGCTGGCATCGGCAAAGCGGTATGAGGAGGTCAGAAAGATCTGCCCCGTGCCACCCAGAAGCCCGGCGAGGATCAGCATGACCAGCTCGCGCCCCTCTGGCAGGACCCATCCGAAGGGAATGGTCAACAGCGACAGGGTGGTCGACGTGAGCGAGAAATAAAAGACGATGGCGCTGGTCTGCTCGGTCCGCACCATCTTGCGGATATAGATCTGCGCCAGCGCCGCGCAGGTCGCCCCCAGAAGCACCACGACCGCGCCCACCGCCTCGGTCGTCTGTACCGTTGGGCCGGAAAGCGTGGTGAGCCGCGGGGCCAGCACGATCAGCACCCCCACCAGGCCCAGCGCCACCGCCCCGATCCGGAATAGCCCTACCTTCTCGTCCAGAAACATCGCCGCGAACACCACCACCAGAAGCGGCGCTGTATAGCCGAGCGCCGTTACCTCTGGCAGTGGCAGGAGGCCCAAACCAGCGAAACCCAGCCCCATTGCGCAGGTGCCGACAAGCCCACGCCAGAAATGCCCCATGGGCGATCGAACCTGCAGCCCGGTGCTCAGATCCCCACGCAGAGCCAGCCAGGCCAGGATCACCGGGATGGCAAAAAACGAACGGAAGAACACCGCCTCGCCTGGCGGTACGTGATCGGCGGTCGCCTTTATCAGCGAGGCCATGGCGATGAACAGGATCACCGCGCAGAGCTTGAATGCAATTCCCTTGAGCGGGGCCATCGGCGTGTCTCCCGCCTATTCAGTGCCGGTCCCGTGCGCAAAGGTCAATCGCCCCTCTTGCATGTGGGGCCCGGCCGTTGGCAAATGGGCGCATGGATTACGATGCAAACCACCTGCTTCACCGTCTGGCCGGCGCGGGCGCGCCAGGCAAGGTTTTCGCGACCCGCCCGGGACTGCCGGACGTCACCTATGGCGAACTGTTTGCCGGCGCCGAGCGCATGGCCGCGACACTGACGGAGGCAGGCCTAGCACCGGGCGACCGCGTCGCGGTGCAGGTGGCCAAATCGCTTGAGGCGGTGCAGCTATATCTCGGCACGGTGCTGGCAGGTGGGGTCTTCCTGCCGCTCAACACCGCCTATACAGGCTCTGAAGTGGCCTATTTCGTCTCCGACGCCACCCCGCGCATCTTGGTCTGCGATCCGGCGCGCGAGGCCGAGATCGCCCCGCTTGCCCCCGATGCGACGCTTCTGACCTTGGCGCCGGATGGTGGCGGCAGCCTGACGGATGCCGCCCGCGACCATACCGGTTTTCGCGCCGTTCCGCGCGAGGCCGACGATCTTGCGGCCATCCTCTATACCTCCGGCACAACAGGGCGGTCCAAAGGCGCGATGCTCTCCCACGCCAATCTGGCCTCGAATTCCGAAACTCTGCGCGACGTCTGGCGCTTCACGCCGGACGACGTGCTGATCCACGCGCTGCCGATCTTCCACACGCACGGGCTTTTCGTGGCCACGAACGTGGCCCTTCTGGCCGGCGCCTCGGTGCATTTCCTGCCCGGGTTCAATCCGGATGCGATCGTTGCCGCAATGCCGAGTTCCACCGCGCTGATGGGGGTGCCCACCTTCTACACAAGGCTGCTCGATCATCCCGGCCTGACACGAGACTGTGTCTCGAACATGCGGCTCTTCATCTCCGGTTCGGCGCCGCTTCTTGTGGATACGCATGAGAAGTGGGAGGCCCGTACCGGACACCGCATCCTCGAACGCTACGGCATGACCGAGACCAACATGAACACCTCGAACCCGTATGATGGCGATCGGCGGCCGGGAACGGTGGGCCTGCCCCTGCCGGGGGTGGAGTTGCGCATCCTTCGCGACGGCCAGCCCGCGAACCAAGGCGAGATCGGGGTGATCGAGGTGCGCGGGCCCAACGTTTTTCAGGGCTACTGGCAGATGCCCGGAAAGACGGCCGAAGAGCTGCGCCCCGACGGCTGGTTCATTACCGGCGATCAGGGCTTCGTCGATGCAGATGGTTACGTCACCATCGTCGGGCGTGAGAAGGACATGATCATTTCCGGCGGTTTCAACGTCTACCCCAAAGAGGTGGAGAATGTCATCGATGCGATCCCGGGCGTGAAGGAAAGCGCGGTGATCGGCGTGCCTCACCCCGATTTCGGCGAAGGCGTCGTGGCGGTGGTGGTCCGCGGGAACGATTCCCTGACCGAAGCGGAAATCCAGGATGCGCTGAAACATGAAATTGCCCGGTTCAAGCAGCCGAAACAGACCCTGTTCCTGCCTGAACTGCCCCGAAACACGATGGGCAAAGTGCAGAAAAAGGCCCTGCGCGAGACCTATGCGGGGCTCTTCACCGACTGAACGGCCCTGTCCGCCCTAGTCTATCCAAACGGTCACCCGGTCGGCGCGGCCCTCCGCGTCGATCACCGACAGGGTGGAGAAGCCTCGCGCAAGCCCGGTCAG
>JAUIBJ010000647.1 GCA_030428025.1 Alphaproteobacteria bacterium | reverse complement strand
ATGTCATCATCCTCGCCGCTATCCATCACGTCGGGCTGGGGCGACTCGTCGTCGACCAGTTCGCCGCCGTTCAGCTCCCGTTCCTGCCGCTTGGCGCGCTCGCGGTCGCGCTCGGCCTGGCGTTCGCGGTTCTGGCGCTCCTGCTCCTCGCGCTTGGCGTCCTGCTCCTTCTGGGCCACGCCCAGCAGGCGCAGGTAATGCTCGGCATGCTGCTGGAAGTTCTCTGCCGCCACCCGGTCGCCCGAAAGCTGAGCGTCTCGGGCAAGCTGGTTGTACTTGTCAATTATCTGCTGCGGGGTGCCGCGCACCTTGCCCTCCGGGCCCGAACTGTCGAAAACCCGGTTAACCACATTGCCCATCGACCTATTGCGATTGGACTTGTTCCGCGAACGTGACTTGGATGATCTCATATTTTAGCTGTCAGCCCTATGCTCGAAGCGTCTTTCGGACCGGCTGGCGCCCCTTGCGCCTGTAAATGCCCGGAACCGATTTGTCTTGGCTTGGTGTCGAGCAGGACGGCCCGGCAGGGGCATCCGACATCTCGACCTGCACATCACTAAACATGGCTGGGCGTCCAAAACAAGGGTAAAGGGCGGTTTTTTCTTTCAAACCGGGGTTTTTTGCTCAGGCTGTGCGCTTTCGTCACGCCTCGCCAGCCGGCCGCACGGCACAGACCACCCGGTCGCGGCCGTCGAGGTCGGAGAGGATGCGCAATGCGCAAAACCCTTCTGCGCGCAGGATATCCGAGACGGCGGGGCCTTGCGTCCAGCCGGTCTCCAGCAGAAGCCGCCCGCCTGGGCTAAGGTGCGCCGCAGCACCGGCGGCAATGGCGCGATAGGCGCCCAGCCCGTCACCCTCGTCGGTCAGCGCAAGGCGCGGCTCGAAGCGCAGTTCGGGCGCCAGCCGCTCCATCTCCCACGCAGCGATATAGGGCGGGTTCGAGACGATCAGGTCGAACCGCCCCGACACCCCGTCGAACCAGTCGGCCCGCAGGAAGCGGCAGCGGGCCGCAAGGCCCAGTTCCTGCGCGTTGCGCCGCGCCACCTCCAGCGCGGCCTCGGAAATGTCGGTGCCCACGCCTGTCGCTTGCGTTCGCGCGGCCAGCAGCGACAACAGTATGCAGCCCGTGCCGGTGCCGAGATCGAGCACCTGCGAAAACGGCGCGCCGAGGGCCGCGCCCACCAGCACCTCGGTTTCGGGCCGGGGATCGAGCACATCGGCCGTCACGCGGAAATCATGCTCGTAGAAGGCCCGCAGCCCGAGGATATGCGCCATCGGCTCGCGGGCGCATCGACGGGCGGCAAGCCCGGCAAGCCGGTCCGCGGCCTCCGCCGGCAGCGGGTCGGTCTGCATCAGGCTCACGCGGTCGGCCGGCACCCGAAGGGCCGCGGCCATGATCTGGCGCGCGTCGCGGGCGGCGCTGTCGATACCCGCCGCTGCCAACCGCCCGCGCAGCTCGGCCATGCCGTCGCCCACGCTGCGGCTCACCCTTCCATCTCCGCCAGAAGACTGGCCTGGGCGTCTGCTGTCAGTGCGTCGATCACCTCGTCCAGATCGCCGGCCATGATCTGGTCAAGCTTGTAGAGGGTAAGGCCGATCCGGTGATCGGTCATCCGCCCTTGAGGGAAGTTGTAGGTGCGGATCCGTTCCGATCGGTCGCCCGAACCCACCATCGCGGCGCGGGCCGAAGAGCGTTCGTCATGGGCGCGCTGGCGCTCCATGTCGAAAAGCCGCGATTTCAGCACCTGCAGGGCGATCTCGCGATTGCGGTGCTGGGATTTCTCCGAACTGGTCACCACGATGCCGGTGGGCAGATGGGTGATGCGCACCGCCGAATCGGTGGTGTTCACATGCTGCCCGCCCGCGCCGCTGGCGCGCATCGTGTCGATACGCAGGTCATTGGGATCGATCTGGATATCCACATCCTCGGCCTCGGGCAGCACCGCCACCGTGGCCGCCGAGGTGTGAATGCGCCCGCCCGATTCCGTCTCGGGCACCCGCTGCACCCGGTGCACGCCGCTCTCGAACTTGAGCCGGGCGAAGACGCCCTCGCCCTTCACATGCGCCACCAGTTCCTTGATCCCGCCCAGCTCGGTCTGGTTTTCCTCGATCACATCGAAGCTCCAGCCTTTCGCCTCGGCATAGCGCTGATACATGCGCATCAGGTCGCCGGCGAAAAGCGCGGCCTCCTCGCCGCCGGTGCCGGGGCGGATTTCAAGGATGGCGGGGCGGCTGTCGGCCTCGTCGCGGGGCAGAAGCGCCAGTTGCAGGCTGGCCTCGAGTTCGGGCAGCCGCGTCTCGAGCTCCGCCAGTTCCTCCTGCGCCAGTCCGCGCATTTCGGGGTCGTCCAACATGGCGCGGGCGGCCTCGGCATCGTCGAGCGCCTGGCGGTAGTCGCGAATCTCCTCCACCACCGGGCGCAATTCGGCATATTCCCGGCCCAGCCGGGCGATATCGCCGCCGCCCTCGGCCATCCGCGCCTCGATATATTCGAAGCGCTGCGTGATCTCGTTCAGTTTGTCCAGTGGCACCATTTCGCCGGTCTTTCCGATTTCTCGGGTTTGGTCAAGCCGCATAGGAGTGCTATACTGCCGCCCATGAAACGGCTCATCGTGCTTCTGTCCTGCATCTCCGGCCCCGTCCTGGCCGATGGCACCTATAACGGCAAGACGGTGGATTGCTACTGCACCGACAGCAGCGGCGGCCGGGTCGAACTGGGCGAGATGATCTGCCTGCATGTGGACGGCAAGAGCTTCATGGCCCAGTGCCAGATGTCGCTCAACAACCCGATGTGGCGCAAGGTCAGCGACGGGTGCCTGTCATC
>JAUIBJ010000646.1 GCA_030428025.1 Alphaproteobacteria bacterium | reverse complement strand
CGACCGGTTCGACAGGATGACCGTCGACCGCGACCAGCCGCGCCGGGACCGCGCCCGAGTCGATCCAGAACGAGGTCGCCGCAGCCGCGTTGATGACGCGCAGCCGGACGCGCCCGCCGCGCTCGACCGCGATCACCTCGGGATCGGCGAGTGTGCGGTCGTTGGCCAGATAGGCGTCGAAGTTGAAGTCGTTCAGGTCCATCGCCATTCCGCCCATGTCCA
Source organism: Alphaproteobacteria bacterium (assembly GCA_030428025.1). Taxonomy (GTDB): domain Bacteria; phylum Pseudomonadota; class Alphaproteobacteria; order Rhodobacterales; family Rhodobacteraceae; genus Roseovarius. Next base: position 2,610 of record JAUIBJ010000646.1, on the reverse strand, counting down.
TGCCAGCCATGCCGCCCGACATGTTCATTCCCGACATGCCGCCCGACATGTCCATGCCGGTCATCGCGGTATCGCCCGCCGTTGCCGCCATGTCATGGTCCGCCATGCCGCCGGTGATCTCGGCCAGAACCTCCTCGGCCGGACGGAACGAGAAATCATGCAGGAACATCACGATTTCCTGCCGATCCTCCGCCACTTCTTCAGGTCTGCGCACGATCAGCGGGGCGGCCAGCAGGCCCATCTCTTGCACGGGAACGTGGCTGTGCATCCAGTGGGTTCCCGCTTCGGGCGCAAAGTCGAAGCTGCGCACCTCGCCGCGCTTCAGGAGCGGCATCGGCAAGTCCGGCACCCCGTCCTGTTCGTTCGGGGGAATCTGCCCGTGCCAGTGGATGATAGTCTCGACATCGAGGTCGTTGGTCAGATCGACGCGGAAACGCTGGCCGGGATCGAGGATGAGGCCTTGCATGCCGTCACCGTTGACGAGGCCGTAGACCGTTGCGGCGCGGCCGCCGATATCGATCACGCGGGTTGTCGCGGCAAGCGTAAGCGGCGCGCTCTGGCCAAGAGCGACTCGCGGCAGCGCGGTGGAGGCGGTCAGGGCCGCGGAGGCGGCGATAAAACCGCGACGGGTAAAGATGTCAGTCATGTGGTGCTCCGTCTAGTCCGTCGGACCGGGTGAGAAAGGCGATGGGCGACCGCATCGGCCGCGCCGTTTCAGGCAACCAGGAGCAGGTTGGGCGGCCTGAATGCAGGGGCAGGATCGGTCGTGGGCCGAGCACTGATGGGCCCTTCAAACCAGATAACGACGGCCGCGTGGCGGAGTGGCGCGACCATCACCAGTTCCTGGGACCGGTTCGTCCCGGTGCAGGCCTGCGCGCAGATGGTGGGCACCGCCGGGTCGTGGATCGCCCCGCCGACGGCCATGCGGTCATGCGCGGTTCCGGCGTGGATCATGTGCATCTCCGCGCCACCGAGGCCGCCGGCCATGCCGGGATGCGGCAGCGCCAAGGCCAGCACTGCCGCCATCGCCAGAAACAGGCGGATCAGGTTGAGAGCAGCACTTGAGGAAGCAACGATCACCATACCTGACCCTCTATGGCCATGCGACGTTCATCACAACTCAAATTCATGCGAAGGCCACGGCTGAGCGTCGCAGCGTCCACCCCGTGAAAGACTTGTTCCCGCAGCGACTAGTGCGCATTCCGGGCGGTCCGCTGCTTCTCGACAGGCCTTTCGCCCTCTTCTGCAGCCAGATCCGCGAGGATTGGGCAATCGGGCCGGTGATCGCCGGCGCATGCCTCGACGAGATGAGAAAGCGTCTCGCGCATCTCGGCCAGTTCCGCCAGTTTCTCGTCAATCCGGTCGAGGTGCCCGAGCGCAATTTGCCGGACATCGGCGCTGGCGCGGTCACGATCCTCGTAGAGCTTCAACAGGTTCCGGCAGTCGTCGATGGTGAAGCCGAGCGATCGCGCCCGCCCGAGAAAGGCGAGCTTGTGGAGGTCACTTTCTCTGAAGGCACGGTAGCCGTTGCTGCTGCGCAGGGGCTCGACCAGGCCGATATCCTCGTAATACCGAATGGTCTTTGCGGGCAGTCCCGACAGTCGTGAAACGTCTCCTATGTTCATGTCTATCTCCCTTCCTATTGCGCTGCGACGGCAGCCAGCTCGGGTTCTTTCGCCGCCACTCGGGGCTCTTCCCGCATTGTCGGCGCGATACGGCGAAGGCGGAGCGCGTTTGTCAGCACGAAGACCGATGACAATGCCATTGCCCCTGCGGCGAGGATCGGCGACAGCATGAGTCCGAAGGCCGGGTAGAGCGCGCCTGCCGCCACCGGGATGAGCGCGGTGTTGTAGCCGAACGCCCAGAACAGGTTTTCGCGGATGTTGCGCATCGTGCGACGCGACACTTCGAACGCGTTGACGACACCGGCGAGATCGCCGGACATCAGCACCACATCGGCGGATTCGATGGCCACGTCAGTGCCGGTGCCGATGGCGATGCCGACATCGGCATGGGCGAGCGCGGGCGCGTCGTTGATCCCGTCGCCGACGAAGGCAAGCTTGCCGTCGCCGCGCAAGTCGTCGAGCGCCGCGACCTTGCCATCGGGCAGCACCCCGGCGACGATGGTGTCGATGCCGATCGCGCGGCCGATGGCGTCGGCGGTCGCACGCTTGTCGCCGGTGATCATCGCGACCTTGAGGCCCTGGGCGTGCAACGCCGAGATGGCAGCCCGTGTGGTGGGCTTCACCGGGTCGGACACCGCGATCACCGCGGCGAGCCGCCCGTCGATTGCGGCAAAAAGCGCCGTCTTGCCCTCGCCGGCGAGCCTGGACTCGTCCGCGGTCAACGCAGAGATGTCCACACCCTCGCGCGTCATCATCCGGTCGGCACCGACCGCGACGATGCGCCCCCCCACCGTTCCCTGGACGCCGTGGCCGGTGACCGATCTGAAATCCGCCACCGCCGGCACGGCGATGCCCGCGGCGCGGGCGGCGCGCAGGATGGCCTCGCCCACCGGATGCTCCGACGCCTGTTCGACGGCGGCAATCAGCGGCAGGATATCGCCCCGCGAAAAACCCGGCGCCGGGATCAGGTCGGTCAGTTCCGGGC
>JAUIBJ010000645.1 GCA_030428025.1 Alphaproteobacteria bacterium | reverse complement strand
AATTTCAACTCGATCGAGGACATGTTCCGCGGCTACGATCCAATGACCTTCCGCTGGTCGGAACTGTTCGAACGCATCCGCGCCCAGCTGCCGGATATCCCCATAACCGTCTGGTGCAACGAGGACACGCCGCTGATTTGGGCCGAGGTGGTGCGCGAGATGGCCGGCCTCGACCCCACCGCCATCTTCGAGGGCGAGTTCGCGCTTCTGGAAGAGATCATGACCGAGCCGGGCATGAAACGCTTCCTGGCCTATCTCGAGGGCCATCCCGGCATGTCCGAGATCCAGAAGCGACGGGTGATCTCGGCCTTTCTCGACAAGTTCGCCCGCGAGGAGGCGGTCGAGGAGGAATACGAACTCGACGGCTGGACCGTGGACATGGTCAACCAGTTGACCGACCTCTACGAGGAAGATATCTTCGCCATCCCGCGAGTGCCGGGCGTGACCCTGATCACGCCCTGACCGGCGCGGTCAGGCGCTACATCCCCAGCGCGGATTTGTACATCTCCAGCACCGCCTCTTCCTCGGCGATGTCGTCGCGGTCGCGCTTTCGCAGCGCGATCACCTTGCGCATCACCTTGGTGTCGTAGCCACGCGCCTTGGCCTCGGCCATGACCTCTTTCTGCTGATCGGCAATGTCCTTCTTCTCGGCCTCAAGCCGTTCGAAACGCTCGATGAACTGGCGCAGCTCGTCGGCGGACACGCGATAGCTGGCATCGGAACTTGTGTCGGTCATGGCATCCTCTCCGCTCGGGGCCGGACCCTTTTCCTAAAGCCCGCCCGCCCGGCCTGCAAGCGCCAACTGCGCCGCCGCGGCTTGCATGCGCGCCGCGACTGGGATAGGCGGCGGCCAGGATCGGCGGCAAGGGACCCAAACCATCATGGACATGCTCATCTGGCTCGGCGCCTGCGTCTCGCTGATCGGTCTGGCGGGGCTCGTCTGGTGCATCATTCGCGTCTGGAAGGCCCGCCGCGCGGGACTGGGCGAGGACGAACTGCGCGCGGTGTTGCAGAAGGTGGTGCCGCTCAACAGCGGGGCCCTGTTTCTGTCGGTGATCGGGCTGATGCTGGTGGTGCTGGGGATCATTCTGGGCTAAGCCTGCCCCGGGCTTCGATGCCAGCCGCGTCAGAAGAACCGCTGCCCGTTCTTGACCATCTCGGCGAGCCGCGAACACGGCGACCAGAGCGTCGGGTTCACCTCCTTCAGCACCGCCATCGCCCGCATCGGCCCCAGCAGCCCCTGCAGATCGGCCTGCAGAAGCGGGCCGCCCTTGCGCCGCGAAAAACCGAACCCCTTGACCATCACCAGGTCCGGTTCGGCGGACCGCTGCACGGCGCGCGTCTCGATCAGCCGGGCGGCCTCGTTCACAAGGGCGGCCTGCAGGGCGGCGGCGGGTGCCACCTCCGGCCAGTCCACGGCGCGTTCGGGATTGTCCTCGCGCCATTCCGCCACCCAGCCGGCAAGGTCCGGCGCGGGCTCCAGCGCCTGGCCCGCGGCCTGATGGAAGGCCAGAGCACTGTCCGGTACGCCGCGCGCATCGGCGATCCGGTCGGACAGGATGCGAAGGGGGCGCAAGGGCGCCTCGCGCCGCTCTAAGCCCCGGCGCATGTCGTGGAGCGTGGCATAGGCCCCGGCCGCGTCGATCATCGCCAGCGGCCCCGCCTCGAACCCCACGGACCGGCCCGCCGCCTCGATCCGGTCCATGGCCACGCCGCCCGCGAGCATCACCAGCGCCGCGGCATAAAGCGCCGACGACAGCGCGTCGCCGGCAAAGCCGACCGCCCCGGAGGACAGCACCACGCTGCGGCCGCCCTTGCCGAAACACCGCTGCACGGTCGCCACAAGCTCTGGCGGGGTCTCGGGCGTGGCAATGACCTCGACAAGCTGGGCCGTGCGTGGCCGGGGCCGCAGGCGCATCGGCACGCAGTTTCCCTCGGCCCCCACTTCGCGCGCGCGGGCCTCGCCTCCCTCGCCCAGCAGCGCCCAGACCGCACCGGGTTTCAGTGCAACCGGCCGGTCGATCCCCGGCGCACCAGTGTCGAGCACCAGATCGGCCCGGTCGAGCGCCTCCACGCCGCGCAAGGCGCTCAACCGGCCAAGGCGCCGCTCGCGCTCGGCGGGCTCCAGCCGGCCGGCCGCGACGGCACGGTCCTGACCTGCGCGCACCAACCCAAGCACCGCCTCCGCCTTGGCCCATTCCCCGGCCAGAACCTGCACCCCGAGGCCCAGCGACAGGGTCAGTTCGACCAGTTCCGCCGCCTCGGCGCCGGCTCCGACCACCGCCACCGTCTCGACGCGGCGGGCCTTGCCGGCCAGCTCCGCAGGCAGGGTCGCGGCGCGGCGCTCGGCGGCGAACACGTGCCTGATCCCGCGCGCCTCGGGGGCGGCGATCCGGTCGGCGAAGCGAGCCGCCTCGAAGGCGATGCCCTGCTCGAAGGGCAGGATCTGGGCGGCTTCGAGACAGGCCACGATATCGGCCTCGGCGCTGTTGCCACCGCGCAGCCGCGCCCTGAGCCCGGCCAGCGAGGACTGATAGGCCTTGAAATCCGAAAGCCCCCGCTGACGTTCGCGCGTGCGCGGCCAACGCCCCTTCTGTGCCATCTGCCGGGCCAGCCCTACGGCCACCTCCACCGGGTCGCCTTCGGTGACGCGGTCAAAGACCCGGGCGAGGCGCGGGTCGGACACCTCGACCGCCCGACCCGACAGCATGAGTTCGGCCGAGGCCTGCGCCCCCGCCAGACGGGGCAAACGTTGCGTGGCCCCGCCGCCAGGGATGAGGCCCAGCGTCACCTCGGGCAAAGACACCTTGGTGCCCGCGCGCGCCACTCTCGCATGGGCCG